>NZ_JBTNEH010000012.1:0-132641 GCF_054512775.1 Alicycliphilus sp. T452 | reverse complement strand
CAATGTGCTCACGTTGATCACTCCTGCTCCCCCGTGCTGAAAAATTCAGCACGATAGAGCGGCAACGTGGCTCAGATTTCAACGTGAACGCGTCCCGAAATGGCCCAGATTTGGAAATGAATCAACAGCAGAGCGGGTTTGCCCAAGGGGAGATCGGCTTTGCCGGAAAGACGAAGTACTCCGAATGGATGTTTCTGTATCAAGGGGGGCAGACGCGCTATGTGCCGCCACGGATGTTGGAGTATCAAGCGCCTGCCTCGTCACTGCCATGAACTCCAAACCGATCGCCCTTCATGGTGAGTCGGTCACGGCAGAGCGGTGGTTGTGGTCGATGTCGCCGGTGTAGGTAAGGCATCGAATGCTCGTTGCCAAAGGCCATGTCCTGCGCGCCGGCTTCATGGCCTGCTCTCTCGCGAGGAGCCCGTGCAGGCGCGCGAGCCGCGCACCTTCCTGACAACGGTGGCGCAGCGCGTGCTGGCCAACCACTGTCGCCGCCAGCAGCTCGAGCGTATCTACCTGCCCAGCATCGCCCGCGCCCATGCCGGCAGGGAGCCGGCTGGTTCGATGGTGCCTGCCCCGCTGCGCACCGCGACTAGGCGGGGGCCGCCCGCGCTCGTATCGATGGCATCGTAGAGATAGGCCACGTCCGCCAGCCGCACCGCCTGGGCGAGCATGGCCATGGTGCGCGGGTAGCGCGCCAGGATGCGCTCGGGCGGTACCGGATGGCCGCCTTCGCGCACGCGCTGCGCCACGCGCCCGAGCAGGCGCTGCGGATCGTCCAGTGCGACCACGTGCAGCGCAACCGTGTAGCCCTGGCGCTGCGCGCTGGCGATCAGTTCGAGCTTGGAAGGGTGCGAGAACACCGTCTCGCTGGCGAAAGGCTGGCGCGCGGCCAGGAGCGCGGCGCGGCGCCCGTCGGCCCAGGCCCGTGCGGCTTGCGAGCGCTGCAGGGGATCGGCAAGGTGCTGCAGGTGGTCGCGCTCGTGCAGGTCGGCGTTCACGAACTCCAGCGGCGGCCCGAGGATGCCTTCGCGCACCAGCGCACGGTAGAGCGTGGACTTGCCCGCGCCATTGGGGCCGGCCAGCAGGTGGAACCAGAGCGGGGCGGGCGGTGCAGGTGCCGCCATGTCAGGCGGTGCGGGTCCGTGCCTGGTTGCCCTGCACCACCTCGCGCACGCGCTCGGCCAGCGAGCCACGCGCCTGGGCGGCCAACAGCCGCGCTGTCAGGGCATCGACCGAGGCCGGCGCGGTGGCGCTGGAGCGTTCGGCGGCGGCGGCCTCGTATTGCTCGATGGCGGTGCGCGCCTCCTGCACGCTCAGGCCCGTGTGCTCGACGATCTGACCCAGCGTGGCCCAGTATTCGATCTGGCTCGCCACCGAGCGGCGCATGGGCTGCGCGGCCTGGCGGGCCTGCTCGACGAGCGCGTGGGGAAGCTTGACGGATGCGAAAGCGGTCTGGGCCATGGCGTTCTCCTGATTGGCGCATTTTGCGCCAATTTGCCGATTATTGCCATCGCTGCTCCCGCAGGCCGGCAAAAGGCCGTTGCGACGGCTTGCATGAAAAAAATCCTGCGCCCGGTGGTCTGGTTCTGAAAACCCGCTCATCGGTCCGGGCAGGCCAAAGAGAATCCGTATTGAGAACGATTCTCTTTCGCGTGGTTATCATCCGCGCCCATGGAACTGTCCGCCTCCTTCACCCGCGCGCTGCTGTCCGGCTTTGACCGCGCCTATGCCGACCTGCTGCGCGTGGCTACGCGCAGCACGGGCAGCCGCGAGGAGGCGGGCGACCTGGTCCACGACACCTGGCTCAGGCTGGCCGAGCATGTGCGCGGCATGCCCGGGGACAAGGCCGGCGGCGCCACGGCGGAGGAGGCGCCGCGCGATGCCACCGCCTACCTGGCCGTCATGGCCCAGCACATGGCGCTCGATGCGCAGCGCCGCTGCCAGCGCCATATGCGCTATCTCGACGAGGCGGCCGTGCACGCGCAGTTCGCGCCCAGCCATGCGCCCGACGTGGCCGACTCCGTCATGTACCGCCAGGCGCTGGCCGTGCTGGAGGACGCGCTGGCCGGCCTGCCCGAGCGCAGCCGCGCGGCCTTTGTCGCGCACCGCATGCATGGCGAGCGCCAGCCCGTGATCGCCGAGCGGCTGGGCGTGTCGCTCAACACCGTGGAGCGCGACCTGATCCAGGCGCATGCCTGCATCGAGGATGCGCTGCGCCGCTGGCGTGGCGGTTCCGATGCCGGCGCCTGGCGCGCGGGCCGGCGCCGCAGCCTCGGCGCCTTGCTGGGGCTGGCGGGCGTGGGCCTGGGCGGCTGCGTCGGCTGGCGGCAGTGGCAGCTGTACCGCGAGAGCCACGTGCAATGGCAGGCCCGCTGGAGCAGCGAGCGCGGCCAGCTGGCGCGGCATGACCTGCCCGATGGCTCCAGCCTGCTGCTCGACGCGGCCAGCAGCGCCGAGGTCCGGTATTTCGCGGCGCGTGGTGGCGCTGGCGCGCGGGGCGGCTTTCTTCGACGTGGCGCGCAACCCCGAGCGGCCCTTCGCCGTGCAGGCCGGCGGCGTGCGCGTCACGGTGCATCGAGCCTGATGGGCCATGCCGACCCCAAGAGCACCGCGATCTACACGGAGCTGAGCATCCGCAAGCGCACGAGCGTGGTCGACATGCACGGGCCGCTGGCCAAGATCACCACGCCCGTGAGCGAGCTGCTCAAGCGCATGCCCAGCGCGCGCAAGCCGGGCTGATTTCCCGCCCCCTTATTTTTCCACGGCATGAAAAGACTGATCCATATGCCCGTTCGTACCGCAGCTACACACAAACGCCACTCTGTCAGGCTGGCGCAGCCAGGAACCCGGCATCGCTGCGCGGTCTCGCGCCATCCCGCAACCTGTAACAGGAGCGGGCTAACTCGTGCGGCCATGTCGCTGCGTGCTCTGTCGAACCTCGCAGTGATCGGGGCGTGTCTCCCTCTGAACGATGGGGGCCGCGATGCATGAAAGGCGCAGTGGGATGCATGCAGGCGCGCAGCTGGACTGGGTCGAGGAGGCGACCGGCCAGGGGGTGGGGGCCCGGCAGGGCGGCGAGGCCGCACGGCCAGGGGGGGGAGGGTACCTGGATGAATGCACTCCAGCCCAGCTTTGGGAGAAGGCCCGGTTTCGCGAACTGGCCGACATGGGCCTGCCGCAGGTCTGGCTGGAGATCGCCCACGACCTGGGCTACGAGGCGTTCATGCGCCTGTGGCGGCGGCTGGACGCGGTGACGGCCATGCGCTCCGACAACAACTCGATGATCGAGGTGAAGCTGCGCCGCTTCGGGTCGTTCCAGCGCTACCAGCGCAACCGTTTTATCGAGACGCTGGCGGGCATGGGCCTGAGCAACCCTGCCATCCGCGATCGTGTCAAGAGGGACTTGGGTGAGGATCTGAGCGAATCTCACATTCTTCGCTTGGCCGGCCGTCGTAGAGTACGGGCATGAAGCGCGCCATCATCTACGCCCGCGTGAGCTCCAAGCGCCAGGCCGACGACGGGCTCCCGCTGGAGAGCCAAATCGAGCATTGCCGCGCCAAGGCCGAGGCCCTGGGCGCCATCGTGTCCAAGGTGTTCGTGGACGGCGGCAAGACAGGCCGCACCGACCTGCGGGCGGCGTTCCAGGACGCGCTGAACTACTGCGCGGTGATGGACGTGGACTACTTCATCACCTGGTCATCCAGCCGCTTCGCGCGCAACCACCTCGACGCGGGCAAGTACAAGGCCCTGCTGGCGCGCTACGGTACGCGGCTGCTGTATTCCAGCACCGAGCTGGACATTCGCACCGACGATGGCTGGTTCGTGGACGCGATCAGCGCCGTCATCGATGAGCGGTACTCGCGCCAGGTGTCAACCGACACCCGGCGCTCGATGCTCAAGGCCGCGCGCGATGGGTTCTTCCTGGGCGGGCGTGTGCCGTTCGGCTACGTGTCGGTGCCAGAGGGCAAGCGCAAGCGCCTGGCCGTGCACCCCACCGAGGGCTCCGTGGTGAAGACGATCTTCGGCATGTCCCTGCGGGGCTGCGGCACGAAGCTGATCGCCATGCAGCTCAACGCGCAGGGGATGACGATGCGCGGCCAGCCGTGGTCCAAGAACACCGTGAACTACATCCTGAAGAATGAGGTGTACGTGGGCCTGATCGTGTTCAACCGCCGCAGTGCGCGCGTGTTGAACCCCGAGGAGGACTGGATCAAGGTGCCCAGCCACCCCCCCATCGTGACGAACGAGGACTTCGAGAGGGTCAACGCCATGCTTGAGAAACGACAGCCGGCCAACGCCGGCGGGGCCACGCGCAGCAATTTCGCCTTCACCGGCCTGCTCAAGTGCGGCCGGTGCGGTTCCAGCCTGCAGACCTGCAGCGGCCGCGGCCGCAGTCAGGTGTACTACTACTACGGGTGCCGGGCCTCGCTCACCGGCAAGAACCGCTGCGAGCTGCCGCGCTTTCGGGCAGATCACTTCGAGGAATGGATGCTGGAGCAGCTGCTGGACCAGGTGATGACGCCCGAGCGCATCGAGGGCGTGATCCGGGAGGCCTACGCACACCGGCGCGACTGGGTGCAGGAACGTGCCGAGCGCCGGGGCGTAATCGTGAAGGACCTGCGCTCGCTGGAGCGGTCGCGCTCCAAGCTGTTCTCCATCCTGGAAGAACATGGGCGGGAGACGCCGAATCTGCCCGATCTGACCACGCGCCTGCGCGAGCTGAACGCGAACATCAAGCTGCTGGAGAAGGCCCTGACGGATCTGGAAAACGAGACGCTGGCACCGCCCGAAGTCGGGGCCATCGACCCGGCCGAGGCCTCGGAAGCGTTGCGGGGATTGGTGATGGACTGCAACGACCCTCGAAAGCTGCGCGAGTTCGTGGGGTCTTTCGTGAAGGAAATCACGGTGGGCGACGTGGAGGTCCTGGTGGACTATCACCCGGAATGCCTGGTGCAGTTGGACAACCGCACCAGGATTCGCAGTGCCGAGAATTGGCTCCTCAACCTGGGCTCGAACCAGGGACCTACGGATTAACAGTCCGGCGCTCTACCGACTGAGCTATTGAGGAATGATCGGTATCGTTATGGGAAGGCCTTGTGCGATTGCAAAGCCCTGAATTTTGGCTCCCCGACCTGGGCTCGAACCAGGGACCTACGGATTAACAGTCCGGCGCTCTACCGACTGAGCTATCGGGGAACAAGCCTTAGATTATATACACAAAACCAGCCTAGTTTGCCCACTTTTTGCCAAAACGGGGTGGCCTTCAGCGCTGCGGCTCGGGGCGCAGCCACAGCCAGGTGAGCACGCAGGCCATGCTCACGCATCCGCTGATGGCGGCCCAGCGCGGAATGCTGATCAGGAGCAGGATGAGGGCGCACAGCGCCATCATGAAGGTGGCGCTCCACTTGGCATGGCGGCTCACGCGTCCGCCGTTGTGCCAGTTGCGCAGCATGGAGCCGAAGAGCGGATGGTGCCAGAGCCAGCGGTACAGGCGCGGCGAACTGCGGGCCGCGGCCCAGGCGGCCATGAGGATGAACACGGTGGTGGGCAGGCCGGGTACGACGACGCCGATCACGCCCAGGGCCAGGCACAGGCCGGCGAACAGCAGCAGCAGCCAGCGCGCCGCTGCCGGCAGGGGTACCTGCTCGGGAACGGGAGGCACGGGCTCGGGGGGCTGCGGCATGGCTTCTATTGTGCAGGCATTGCGCAGGGGTATGCTCCATGGCCCGGGCGGCATCATGCCCTTTGGCCCGGCCCCTTTGGCCATCACCCAGCCTGCATACCCCATATGACCCTGCGCACCATTCTGAAGATGGGCGACCCGCGCCTGCTGCGCGTGGCCCGGCCCGTCGCCCGCTTCGACACCGACGAACTGCACGGGCTGCTGGCCGACCTGCTCGACACCATGCATGCCGCCAACGGCGCCGGCCTGGCGGCGCCGCAGATCGGCGTGGACCTGCAGGTGGTGGTGTTCGGCTCGGGCGCGCCCAATCCGCGCTACCCCGATGCGCCCATCGTGCCGCGTACCGTGCTGATCAATCCGGTGGTCACGCCCATCGGCGGCGAGGAGTCGCTCGATTGGGAGGGGTGCCTGTCGGTGCCCGGTATGCGCGGCATGGTGCCGCGCTGGCAGACGGTGCGCTACACCGGCTTCGGCGTCCGCGGCGAGCCGATAGACCGCACGGTCAGCGGCTTTCATGCGCGCGTGGTGCAGCACGAATGCGACCACCTGTGGGGCAAGCTCTATCCCATGCGCATGCGCGACTTCAGCCAGTTCGGCTTCACCGAGGTGCTGTTCCCGGACATCGGCACGGTCGAGGACGAGTGAGGGCCGCCGCAGCCCGTTCGCGGGCCGCGAATGGTGGGATGAAGGGTCAAAGACTGTATACATAACAGTATGCAATTTTTCCCGTAGCTGCTCGTAAAGTGCCACGCATGCCGTGGTCGAAGAGGCTGGGTGCGATGGCGAAGACGACGCGTATCCCGCAAAAAAGAGGACGGCGCAGCGAACCAAGAGGCCGCGAAGAGCCCTGTTCCAAGGACCCATCAGGAGACGACGATGAACACGCATTCCCTCAACTGCGCCCATGCGGCCCCACGGCCGGAGGACGAAAACCTGGGCCTGGGCGCCAACCTGGCCTATGGACTGCAGCATGTGCTGACCATGTACGGCGGCATCGTCGCCGTGCCGCTGATCGTGGCTGAGGCGGCCGGCATGCCGGCTTCCGACACCGGCCTGCTCATCACCGCCTGCCTGTTCATGGGCGGCGTGGCCACGCTGCTGCAGACCCTGGGCATCCCGTTCTTCGGCAGCCGCCTGCCGCTGGTGCAGGGCGTGTCGTTCGCCGGCGTGGCCACCATGGTCAGCATCCTGCAGACCGGCGGCGGCATGCAGGGTATCCTGGGAGCGGTGATGGCATCGGCCGTCCTGGGCCTGCTGATCGCACCGGTGTTCTCCAAGGTCACGCGCTTTTTCCCGCCGCTGGTCAATGGCTGCGTCATCACGGTGATCGGCCTGTCGCTGATCCCCGTGGCGGCGCACTGGGCCATGGGCGGCAACGCTCGCGCGGCCGACTACGGCAGCATGGGCAACATCGCGCTGGCGGGCATTGCGCTGGTGACCGTGCTGGTGCTCTCCAAGCTGGGCAATGCCGCGATCTCGCGCCTGTCGATCCTGCTGTCCATCGTCATCAGCACGCTGGTGGCGGCCCTGCTGGGCAAGGCGGATTTCTCGCAGGTGGCGCAGGGCGCGTGGTTCGCCATTCCCGCGCCGCTGCACTTCGGCTGGCCGGTGTTCAACGCCGCGGCCATCCTGTCGATGTTCATCGTCATCCTGGTCATCCTGGTCGAGACTTCCGCCGACGTGCTGGCGGTGGGCGACATCGTGGGCACGCGCGTCGATTCGCGCCGCCTGGGCGACGGCCTGCGTGCCGACATGCTGTCGAGCATCGTCGCGCCGCTGTTCGGCTCGTTCACGCAAAGCGCCTTCGCGCAGAACGTGGGCCTGGTGGCCGTCACGGGCGTCAAGAGCCGCTTCGTCGTGGCCTACAGCGGCCTGATCCTGATCGCGCTGGGCGTGCTGCCCGTCATGGGCCGCGTGGTGGCCTGCGTGCCGCCGTCGGTGCTGGGCGGCGCCGGGCTGGTGCTGTTCGGCACGGTGGCGGCCAGCGGCATACGCACCCTGTCCAAGGTGGACTACCAGAACAACATGAACCTGATCGTGGTCGCCACCTCGGTGGGCGCGGGCCTGATTCCCGTCGTCGCGCCCAGGTTCTACGCGCAGTTCCCCGACTGGTTCGCGACCATTTTCCACTCCGGCATCAGCGCCACGGCCCTGGTCGCCATCGTGCTCAACCTGCTGTTCAACCACTTCAAGCGGGGCAACTCGGACCAGCAGTCGGTGTTCGTCGCGGCCTCCGACCGCACGCTGAGCGCGCATGTGCTGGCCAGCCTGTACGACGGCGACGTGGTGGTCGACGGCAAGCTCTACGACAGGAACGGCAGGCTGGTGCCCGTGGCGGGCGCGCACGCGCACTGACGCGCCGATGACGGCCGCGCCTACTGGTCGGCCAGCGCCTGCAGCAGCTCGGTCTCGATGCGGATCTGCTGCGCGTTGTTCTGCAGCTCCGGGCCCTGGACCAGGAAGGTGTCTTCCACGCGCTCGCCCAGGGTGCTGACCTTGGCCAGCTGCACGCTCAGGCCATGGCGCGACAGTACGCGCGCCACCATGTACAGCAGGCCGGCGCGGTCGCTGGCGGAGATGCTGATGAGCCAGCGCTGGGCCTTCTCGTCGGGGCGCAGCATCACGCGCGGCGCGATGGGGAAGCTTTTGACGCGGCGCGACACGCGCCTGCGCATGGGTTCGGGCAGCGCGCCCTGGTCCTCGATGGCGCGCTGCAGGTCGCTTTCGACCATGTGGATGAGCTCGCGGTAGGCGCCGGGCTGACTGGAGGCAACGACCTGGAAGGTGTCCAGCGCGTGGCCGTTGCGCGCCGTGTGCACGCGCGCGTCCAGGATGGAGAAGCCCGCCCGGTCGAAGTAGCCGCAGATGCGGGCGAACAGGTCGGCCCGGTCGGGCGCGTAGACCAGCACCTCCAGCCCCTCGCCGGCCAGGGACAGGCGGGCGCGCACGATGGCCCGCGCGCTGCCCACGTGGCGCGAGAGGTGGCGCGTGTGCCAGGCGATGTCGGGCGCCTCGTGGCGCATGAAGTAGCTCACGTCCAGCGTCTCCCACAGGCGCTTGTGCGCCTCGTGGGGCAGGGCGCTCAGGGCCAGCAGGATCAGCGCCTCGCGCTTGCGCGCCTCGATCTCGGCGGCGGCGTCGGGCGCGCGCCCGCCCAGCACGCGCAGCGTGGCGCGGTACAGGTCTTCGAGCAGCTTGCCCTTCCAGGCGTTCCAGACCTTCGGGGACGTGCCGCGGATGTCGGCCACGGTGAGCAGGTACAGGGCCGTGAGGTAGCGCTCGTTGCCCACGCGCCGCGCGAACGCCGCGATCACGCCGGGGTCGGACAGGTCCTGCTTCTGCGCCACCTGGCTCATGGTGAGGTGCTCGGCCACGAGGAATTCGATGAGCCGCGCGTCCTCGCGCTCCACGCCGTGCTGGCGGCAGAAGCGCCGCGCCTCCTGCGCGCCGATCTGCGAATGGTCGCCGCCGCGGCCCTTGCCGATGTCGTGGAACAGCGCCGCGATGTACAGGATCCAGGGCTTGTCCCAGCCGGCGGCCAGCTGCGAGCAGAACGGGTACTCGTGCGCATGCTCGGCCATGAAGAAGCGCCGCATGTTGCGCAGCACCATGAGGATGTGCTGGTCCACCGTGTAGACGTGGAACAGGTCGTGCTGCATCTGGCCCACGATGCGGCGGAACGGCCACAGGTAGCGCCCCAGCACCGAGGTCTGGTTCATGAGCCGCATGGCATGCGTGATGCCGCGCGGCTGGCGCAGTATCTGCATGAACAGCGCGCGGTTGGCCGGGTCGTGGCGAAAGCGCCTGTCCATCACGGCGCGCGCGTTGTAGAGCGCGCGCAGCGTGCGCGCCGACAGGTCCTTCAGGCCCAGCGTGCTCTCGTAGAGCAGGAAGGTCTCCAGGATGGCGTGCGGGTACTTCTCGTACAGGTCGTCGCTGGCCACCTCGATGAGCCCGGCCTTCTCGAAGAAGCGCGGGTTGATGGGACGCAGCTCGTGCGTGGAGGGGTTGAGCCGCTCCTCTATGCCCAGCAGCAGGATCTGGCTGAGCTGCGACACGGCCTTGGCGGCCCAGTAGTAGCGGCGCATCAGCGTCTCGCTGGCGCGCATGGCCAGGCGCCGGCCGTCCGGCGCTGTGGAGCGGTAGCCGAAGGCCTCGGCCACGGCGGTCTGCAGGTCGAACACCAGGCGGTCCTCGCGCCGCTCCGCGAGCGCGTGCAGGCGCGCGCGGATGAGGAGCAGCAGCGCCTCGTTGCGCTCGATCTGGCGCACCTCGAAGGGCGTGGCCAGGCCGCTGGCCGCCAGCTCGCGCCAGTCGCGACCCAGTCCCGCCGCGCGGGCCGCCCACAGGATGAGCTGCAGGTCGCGCAGGCCGCCGGGCGATTCCTTGCAGTTGGGCTCCAGCGCGTAGGGCGTGTCTTCGTACTTGGTGTGGCGCTGGTGCATCTCCAGCGTCTTGGCGACCAGGAAGGCGCGCGGGTCCATCTGCGCGTCATAGCGCAGGCGGAAGTCCTCGAACAGCGCCGCGCTGCCGCACACCAGGCGCGACTCCAGCAGCGCGGTCTGCACCGTTACGTCGGCGGCGGACTCCGCCAGGCATTCGCTGGTGGTGCGCACGCTGGACCCGATCTCCAGGCCCGCGTCCCAGCAGCTGCCGATGAAGGCCTCGATGGGCTCGCGCGCCGCGCCGGCGGACGCATCTGTGCCATCGGGCAGCAGCAGCAGCACGTCCACGTCGGAATGCGGGAACAGCTGGGCCCGCCCGTAGCCGCCCACGGCCACCAGGGCCCAGCCTTGCGGCAATTGCGCACGCCTCCACAGCCGGCACAGCATCGTGTCGGCCAGCGCGGAGAGCTTGCGCAGCAGGCTGCGGATCCCGCGCGTGGAGGCGCCGGGCACGTGCAGCCTGGCCAGCAGGGCGGCCTTGTCCTGGTGGTAGCCGTCGCGCAGCGCGTGCAGCGCGGCAGGATCGGCGGGCGGCAAGGCGGGCGTGGGCTGGTGCGAGGGCATGGGGCGGATGCTGCAAAAGTCCTGTGTGCCGGCCATGTACCCGGGTGGCGCTCAGGTGGTGGTGGCCGTCACGAAAGAGGGCAGGGCGGGCGAGCCGGCCGACAGCGTGAGCACGTCGTAGCCCGTGGGCGTGACCAGCACCGTGTGCTCCCACTGGGCCGACAGGCTGCGGTCCTTGGTGATGATGGTCCAGCCGTCCTGGCCCAGTTCCTTGATGTCGCGCTTGCCCTGGTTGAGCATGGGCTCGATGGTGAAGGTCATGCCGGGCACCAGTTCCTGGCCGGTGCCGGGGCGGCCGTAGTGCAGCACCTGGGGGTCTTCGTGGAATTTCTGGCCTATGCCGTGGCCGCAGAACTCGCGCACCACCGACAGGCCGTGGCCCTCGGCGAACTTCTGGATGGCGTGGCCGATGTCGCCCAGGCGCGCGCCGGGCCTGACCTGCTGTATGCCCAGCCACATGGCTTCGTAGGTCAGGGCCGAGAGGCGCTTGGCGGCGATCGAGCATTCGCCGATCAGGTACATGCGGCTGTTGTCGCCGTACCAGCCGTCCTTGGTGATCACGGTGACGTCCACGTTGACGATGTCGCCCTTCTTGAGCGGCTTGTCGTTCGGTATGCCGTGGCACACCACGTGGTTGACCGAGGTGCACAGGTGGCCCGGATAGGGCGGGTAGCCCGGCGGCTGGTAGCCGATGGTGGCGGACACCGTTCCCTGGCTGGCCATGCACTCGGCACCCAGGCGGTCGATCTCGGCGGTGGTGATTCCGGGCTTGACGTAGGGGGCGATGTAGTCCAGCACTTCGGAGGCCAGGCGGCAGGCCTCGCGCATGCCGGCAATGCCTTGGGTGTCTTTGATGGTGATGCTGCTCATGGCGGAAATTATCCCATTCGCATTCATCCTCTGCAGGCGCCCGGCCGGGACGGAGGTGGCCGCCGTTAAAATACCGGGTTGCCACGCATACGCGCCACGGGGCGCGGCGGCCCCATTCAGCGGCCGCCGGCGCCCGGCGGCGGCAAGCCTTTTCCTCCCATCACTCCAGGCCGCTACACCGTGACCTTGCACATCACCACGCTGGAGGGCGGCAATGCCCTCAGTACCTTCCGCGCCCAGCAACTGCTGCCCCAGCTGCAGGCCATCCATCCCAAGATCGAAGGCATTGCCGCGCGCCACGTGCACCTGGTCGCGCAGGACGCCGCCCCCACGCCAGCCGGGCAGGAGCGCCTGGCCGCGCTGCTGCGCTATGGCGACCCCTACGGCGGCCCGGCCGACGGCGTGGCGCTTCTCGTCACGCCGCGCCTGGGCACGGTCTCGCCCTGGGCGTCCAAGGCCACCGACATCGCCCGCAACTGCGGCCTGGCCGTGCGCCGCGTCGAGCGCATCACCGAATACCGCATCGCCCTCAAGGGCGGGCTGCTCGGCGGCAGGCCCGAGCTGAGCGACGGACAGCTGCAGCAGGTCGCCGCGCTGCTGCACGACCGCATGACCGAATCGGTGGTGGCCAGCCGCGCCGAGGCCGGGCGCCTGTTCACAGAGCTGCAGGCCGAGCCCATGGCCTTCGTCGACGTGCTGCAGGGCGGCCGCGCCGCCCTGGAGGCCGCCAACAAGGCCTGGGGCCTGGCGCTGGCCGACGACGAGATCGACTACCTCGTGAACGCCTTCACGGGCCTGGCGCGCAACCCCACAGACGTGGAGCTGATGATGTTCGCCCAGGCCAACAGCGAGCATTGCCGCCACAAGATCTTCAACGCCCAGTTCACCATCGACGGCGTGGCGCAGGGCGTGACCCTGTTCGGCATGATCCGCAACACCGAGGCCGTCTCGCCCCGGCACACCATCGTGGCCTATGCCGACAACGCCTCCATCATGGAGGGCAGCGAGGTCGAACAGTTCTTTGCCAGATTCGACTCCGGCGCAGATGGGGCAAGCGCCCCGAGCTATCAAAAGAGAAGCGGCACGCACCACGTGCTGATGAAGGTGGAGACGCACAACCACCCCACGGCCATCTCGCCCTTCCCCGGCGCCGCGACCGGCGCGGGCGGCGAGATCCGCGACGAGGGCGCCACGGGCCGCGGCTCCGAGCCCAAGGCCGGCCTGACAGGCTTCACCGTTTCCAAACTGTGGGGTAGCGAGGTGGGCCGGCCCGGGCACATCGCCAGCCCGCTGCAGATCATGACCGAGGGCCCGCTGGGCGGCGCGGCCTTCAACAACGAGTTCGGCCGCCCCAACCTGTGCGGCTACTTCCGCGAGTACGAGCAGCAGGTGGGAGACGTCACGCGCGGCTACCACAAGCCCATCATGATCGCGGGCGGCCTGGGCACCATCGACGCGCGGCACACGAAGAAGATCGAATTCCCTGCAGGTACGCTCTTGATCCAGCTGGGCGGGCCCGGCATGCGCATCGGCATGGGCGGCGGCGCCGCCAGCTCCATGGCCACGGGCACGAACGCGGCCGAGCTCGACTTCGATTCCGTGCAGCGCGGCAACCCCGAGATCGAGCGCCGCGCGCAGGAGGTCATCAACCACTGCTGGGCTCAAGGAGAGCAGAACCCCATCCTCGCCATCCACGACGTGGGCGCGGGCGGCCTCTCGAACGCCTTCCCCGAGCTGACCAACGACGCGGGCCGCGGCGCGCGCTTCGACCTGCGCGCCGTGCCGCTGGAGGAATCGGGCCTGGCTCCCAAAGAGATCTGGTCCAACGAGAGCCAGGAGCGCTACGTGCTCGCCATCGCGCCCGAGTCGCTGGCCCGGTTCACGGCCTTCTGCGAGCGCGAGCGCTGCCCGTTCGCCGTGATCGGCGTGGCGACCGAGGAGCGCCGGCTGGTGCTGGAGGACGCGGCCGTGGCCGAAGGCGCGCAGAAGTACCCCGTGGACATGCCCATGGACGTGCTGCTGGGCAAGCCCCCCCGCATGCACCGCGACGTCGCGAGCGTGCAGCGCAGCTTCGCCCCCCTGAACGTGGACGGCCTGCCGCTGGAGAAGGCCGTGATCGAGGTGCTGGCCCATCCCACGGTGGCCTCCAAGCGCTTCCTCATCAACATCGGCGACCGGGCCGTGGGCGGCCTCACGCACCGCGACCAGATGGTCGGCCCCTGGCAGGTGCCCGTGGCCGACGCGGCCGTGACGCTGGCCGACTACCGGGGCTTCGCTGGCGAGGCCATGGCCATGGGCGAGCGCACGCCGCTGGCCGCCATCGACGCGCCGGCATCTGGCCGCATGGCCGTGGCCGAGGCCATCACCAACCTGCTGGCGGCGCCCATCGAGCTGCCGCGCGTGAAGCTGTCGGCCAACTGGATGGCCGCCTGCGGCGAGCCCGGCGAGGACGCCGCCCTGTACGAGACCGTGAAGGCCGTGGGCATGGAGCTGTGCCCGCAGCTGGGCATCTCCATCCCCGTGGGCAAGGACAGCCTGTCCATGCGCACGCAGTGGACCGAGGGCGGCGAGGTGAAGAAGGTCACCTCGCCCGTGAGCCTGATCGTCACCGCCTTCGCCACGCTGGCCGACGTGCGCGGCACGCTCACGCCTCAACTCGATGCCCAGGAAGAAGACAGCACCCTGGTGCTCATCGACCTGGGCTGCGGCAGGAACCGCATGGGCGGCTCCATCCTGGGGCTGGTAGCGGGCCAGAGCGGCCACGAGACGCCCGACCTGGACGACCCCAAGGACCTCGCCGCGCTCGTCGATGCCGTGAACGCGCTGCGTGCCAAGGGGCAGATCCTGGCCTACCACGACAGGAGCGACGGCGGCCTGCTGGCCACCGTGGCCGAGATGGCCTTCGCGGGCCAGGTGGGCGTGGCGCTGAACGTGGACATGCTGATCACCGAGGGCGACGGCATCAGCGACAGCCGCATGGACAGCGGCGAGGGCAAGAACTGGGGCGCGCAGGTCAGCGGCCGGCGCGACGCCCAGACCCTGGCGGCGCTGTTCAACGAAGAGCCCGGCGTGGTGCTGCAGATCCGCACGGCCGACCGCGCCGCCGTCATGCAGACCCTGCGCGAGCACGGCCTGATCCAGTGCAGCCACGCCATTGGCAAGACGCGCCCCATGGCGTCGCCGGTGGACGCGGGCAAGGGCGAGCTGCAGGTCTGGCGCGACGCCAGGAAGGTGTTTGGCGCCACCCTGTCCGACCTGCACCAGGTCTGGGACGCGGTGAGCTGGAAGATCTGCCAGCAGCGCGACAACCCGGCCTGCGCCGACAGCGAACACGCCGCCGCCGGCGACCCGGCGAACCCCGGCCTGCACGTGCGGCTCACGTTCGACCCGCTCCAGGACGTGGCCGCGCCCTTCGTCAGCACCGGCGCGCGCCCGCGCGTGGCCGTGCTGCGCGAGCAGGGCGTGAACTCGCACGTGGAGATGGCCTACGCCTTCACCGAGGCCGGCTTCGAGGCCTTCGACGTGCACATGACCGACCTGCAGGCCGGCCGCGCCCGGCTGGAGGACTTCGCCGGCGTGGTCGCCTGCGGGGGGTTCAGCTACGGCGACACGCTGGGCGCGGGCATCGGCTGGGCGCGCTCCATCACCTTCAACGAGCGCCTGTCCGAGCAGTTCCAGCGCTTCTTCGGCCGCGGCGAGACCTTCGCCCTGGGCGTGTGCAACGGCTGCCAGATGTTCGCCGAGCTGGCCGACATCATCCCCGGCGCCGAGGACTGGCCGCGCTTCACCACCAACCAGAGCCACCGCTTCGAGGCGCGCCTGTCCATGGTCGAGGTGCTCGACTCGCCCAGCCTGTTCCTGCAGGGCATGGCCGGCAGCCGCCTGCCCATCGTGGTCTCGCACGGCGAGGGCTACGCCAACTTCGAGCGCCGCGGCAACGCCGCCCGGGCGGTGGCGGCCATGCGCTTCGTGGACAACCACGGCCAGCCCACCGAGCGCTACCCGTTCAACCCCAACGGCTCGCCCGGGGGCCTGACGGCCGTGACCACCCGGGACGGCCGCTTCACGGCCATGATGCCGCACCCCGAGCGGGCGTTCCGCAACATCCAGATGAGCTGGACCGACCTGGCCGCCACCGGAGGCCCGGAGGCCCTGAGCCCCTGGATGCGCATCTGGCGCAACGCGCGCAAGTGGGTGGGTTGAGACGCAGCTCCTGCATGTGCTCCTGAACCGATAGCTGCCAGCGCTTGACCGGCAAGCGCTGGAGGCCAAAAAGGCTCGGAATCAGCGCAGCACCAGCGTGCAGCCCAGCCCGCCCAGGCTGCCCTGGCCCAGCGTGAGCGCGCCGCCGTAGGTCGCGGCGATGTCGCGCACGATGGCCAGGCCCAGGCCGCTGCCGTCCACCTCTTCGTCGAAGCGGCGGCCGCGCCGCGCGGCCTCGGCCTCGGCGCGCTGGTGCGCGGGCAGGCCGGCGCCGTCGTCCTCCACGCGGATCTCGATGCCGCCGCCCGCAAGGGCGCGCGCCGTGCAGCGCACGCGCGCGCGCGCCCACTTGCCCGCGTTGTCCAGCAGGTTGCCGGCCATCTCCTCCAGGTCGGTGGGCTCGCCGTTCCAGCGCAGGCCGGCGGGCGCGTCCAGTTCCCAGTCCAGCGCGCGCGCGCCGTGCAGGGTGCGCATCAGCGCCACGATGGCCGAGAGGCGCGGCGCCACCGCGATCCAGCGCATGTCGCCCGCGCCGCTGCCCGCGCGGGCGAGGTGGCGGTCGATCAGGCCCGACATGGCGGCCACCTGCGCCAGCACCTGCCCGCGCAGCGCCTGGGCATGCGCCTGCGGCGCGGCGGCGCCGGCCAGCAGCGCCAGCGGCTTCTTGAGCGCGTGGCTCAGGTCCGCCGCGTGGTGGCGCGAGCGCTCCACGATGCGCGCGTTGCGCTCCAGCACCTCGTCGATCTGCGCGGCCAGCGGGTCCAGGTCGGGGCCGTAGCCCGCGCCGATCTGCGTGGCGTCGCCGCCGCGCACGCGCTGCAGCTGCGCGCCCAGGCGGCGCAGCGGGCGCAGGCCGATGCGCACCTGCAGCACGGTGAGCAGCATCAAGAGCGCGATGAACACGCCCTGCATGGACAGCAGCACCTGGCCGATGCGCTCGACCTCGGCGTCCGTCTCCGCGGCGGGGCCGAACACGTGCAGCACGGCGCCGCCGTCCACGCTGCGGCGCAGGCCCAGCAGCGGCTCGCCGCGCGGCCCGGCCAGGCGCAGCAGCGCGCGGCTGCCGGGCACGGGGCGGGCGGCGGAGGTGTCCAGGCCGCTGTCCCACAGCGAGCGCGAGCGCCGCACCGGCTGCGCCGCGCCTTCGAGCTGCCAGTACCAGCCCGAGAAGATGGCATGGAACTCGCCGCTGCCCGTGCCTGCGCCGTCGCGCAGCTGCGCGGCCACGCGCTCGGCGCGTTCGGCCAGGCCCTGCTCGGCGCTGCGCAGCACCACGGCTTCGAGCCGGTGGCGCAGCACCCAGCCGCCCGCCGTGGTGATGGCCAGCGCCGCCAGCAGGCCGATCAGCAGCAGCCGCGCGGCCAGGCCCGCGCCGCGCCGGGGTTCAGCGGGCGGGTGCGTCGCCATCGTGCGCCAGGCGGTAGCCCAGGCCCCGCTCGGTGTGGATCAGCGGCACGCCGAGCTTGCGGCGGATGCGGCCGATGAGCACGTCCAGCGTGTTGGAGTCGGGGTCCAGGTCGCGGGCGTAGACGTGCTCGCCGATCTCGGTGCGCGAAACCACGGCGCCCGCGCGGTGCGCGAGGTAGGCCAGGATGCGCTGCTCCTGCGCGGTGAGCGCCAGCGGCCGGCCGTGCAGCGCGAAGCGCTGCGCGTGCGTGTCGTATTCGAGCGGGCCCACGCGCAGCACCGGGTCGCCCTGGCCGCGCGCGCGCCGGTGCAGCACGCGCAGGCGCAGCGCCACCTCGTCGTGCAGGAAGGGCTTGGTGAGGTAGTCGTCGGCGCCGGCGTTGAAGGCGGCGAGCTTGTCGCTCCAGCGCCCGCGCGCGGTGAGCACCAGCACGGGAAAGGTGCGCTCCATCTCGCGCCAGTGGCGCAGCACCGACACGCCGTCGCGCCCGGGCAGGCCCAGGTCGAGCACGGCGGCGTCATAGGGCTCCACGCAGCCCAGGGCCTCGGCCTCCTGGCCGTCCAGGCACACCTCGGCCACCATGCCCGCTTCGCGCAGCGCGGCGGCGATGCCGGCGGCGAGCCGGGCGTCGTCCTCCACCACCAGCACGCGCATCAGTTCAGGCCTTCTTCGCCAAGCACCTGGCCGCTCAGGGCGTCCACGTTCACCTCCAGGCCGCGGCCGCTGGGCTGCTGCAGCTTGATCTCGTAGTAGGGGCGGCCCTGCGGGCCGCTCTTGAGCTCGCCCTCCACGGCGCGGCCCCGGTAGCGCTTTTCCACCTGCTCGATCAGCTCGGGCAGGGGGCGGATGCCCGGCGGCGCCCTGCGGCGCGGGTCGGCGGCGAGCAGGCGGCCGGTGAGCGCGTCGGCCACGAACTTCCGGCGCTGGCCGTCGGGCAGCTCGATGGTGATGTCGTAGACGGCCTGGCGCTCGGCGGTTTCCTCCAGCTCGGCCTCCTGCACCACGCCGGGGTGCGCGGCCAGCACCTCGCGCAGCACCTCGGCCATGGGGCGCGGGGTGGCGAGCGGCAGCTTCTGGCGGCCGATCTCGGCGCCGGTCACGGCGTCCACGTACAGCTCCACGCGCTGGCCGTCCTTGGCCAGCAGCTTGATCTCGTACCACTGGCGGCCCGAGGCGTCGCGCTCCAGGTCCACGTCGAGCACGCGGCCGGGGTGCGTGGCCTGCACGCGCGCCAGGATCTCGGCCAGCGGCTTGAGCTTGCCGGCCTGCACGGCGCGGCGCACGGCGTCGTGGTCGGCGGGCGGCGCGGCGAACGCGCCGCAGGCGGGAAAGAACAGGCAGGCGAGAACGGCGGCACGCTGGAGCATCGCGCGAGGGTAGGTGCGGGCGGTTAAACGCCGGATGAACGGCGCATTCAGCGCGTGTTTAGGCGGCCTTTTCAAGAATGCGCTCCATCTCAACTTTCTGCCAAGTGCATCGCCATGATGATGACATTCCATCGATCCCTTCCCCTGCGCCTGGGCACCCTGGCCCTGGCCGCTGCGGCCGCGGCCTGCGGCGGCGGTGGAGGAGGCGCCGACGCCCCGGCCGCGCCGGCGAGCCTATCGTATGCCACGGGCGCCATCCACGGCTTCGGCTCCATCCGCGTCAATGGCGTGCGCTACGACGACAGCGCCGCGCGCGTGCTCGACGACGCGGGCGCCGCGTCGCGGGCGGGCGACCTCAGGCTGGGCATGGTGGTGGAGCTGCAGTCCAGCGCGCCCCAGGCCGACGGCACCGGCGCGCAGGCGGCGAGCGCCTCCGAGATCCGCTGGCGCAGCGAGGTCGAGGGCCCCGTCACCGCCGTGGACGCCGCGGCCGGCACGCTCACGGTGCTGGGCCAGAGCGTGGGCACCACCCCCGGCACGGTGTTCGACGACGGCTTGCGCGGCGGCCTGTCGCGCCTGGCCGTGGGCCAGGTGGTGGAGGTGCACGGCTTCGCCGACGCGCAGGGCGCCATCGTCGCCACGCGCATCGAGCGCGAGGAGCCCGGGCGCCGCTACAAGCTGCGCGGCAGCGTGCAGTCGGTGGACACGGCGGCCAGGACGCTGCGCGTGGGCGCGCTGACCATCTCCTACGCCAATCTGGCGCTGGCCGCGCCGCCCGCGCAGGGCGCTACCGTGCGCCTGGAGCTGGCGCCCATGCCCGACGCCGCCGGCCGCTGGGTGGCTACGCGCATTGACGGCATCGCCGCCAGCACGGTGCTGCCGGCGGGCGGCGCCTTCGCGGAGGTGGAGGGCATCGTCACCGCCTACGCCAGCGCCGCGCGCTTCAGCGTGAACGGCGTGGCGGTGGATGCATCGGCCGTGGCCTCGGTGCCCGCCGGCGTGCGCCTGGGCGCGCGCGTGGAGGTGGAGGGCACGCTCAAGGACGGCGTGCTCGCGGCCCGGCGCGTGGCGCTGGATGGCGGGCGCGGCGCGGGCGACGGGCTGGAGATCGAAGGGCGCGTGGAGCGCATCGACGCCGCCGCGCGGCAGGTGGTGGTGCGCGGTGTCACCGTGGACTATTCGGCCGCGAGTTGGCGCGGCGGCACGGCGGCGCAGCTCGTGGTGGGTGCCAAGGTCGAGATCGAGGGCACGCTGTCCGCCAATGGCAGCACGCTCCAAGCCAGCAAGGTGGAATTCGATGACTGAGCGGCGCATCGTGTTCGCGGCGCTGGCCCTGGCGCCCGCGCTGGCCTGGGCGCAGTACACCGGCCCCTCGGCCGAGCCCGTGGCGCGCACGGTGCGCGAGGTGCTCGCGCAGCCGCGCGACGGCCGCCCGGCGCACTTGCGCGGCCACCTGCTGCGCCAGATCGGCCCCGAGAAGTACCTGTTCTCGGACGGCACGGGCGAGGTGCGCGTGGAGATCGACGACGCGCTGTTCCTGGGCCGCCCCGTGGACCAGCGGACGGCGGTGGAGTTGCGCGGCGAGGTGGACAGCGACTTCCTGGAGGCGGTGGAGGTCGAGGTGGACAGCCTGCAGATGCAGGGACACTGAGCGTGGACGAGAACGCGCTGCTCATCGCGCTCAACACCTGGGTGGGACAGCACCCCGGCGTGTTGGCCTGGGTGCGCCGCGCCTCGCACGAACTGCCGCAGGTCCTGCTGGCGGCGCTGCTCATGGCCTGCGTGGTGGGCGATGGCGCGTGGCGCCGCGCCGCCTGGGGCTGCATCGCGGCCATGGCGCTGGCCTGGGCCTGCACGCGCGGGCTGGAATGGCTGTGGCCGCAGCAGCGGCCGTTCGCACTGGGCCTGACCACGGCCTGGGTGCCGCACCGGGCGGACGCCTCGTTCCCCAGCACGCACGCCAGCGTCGCCTTCGCCTTCGTGGCCTGCGCCTGGCTGCTGGCGCCGCGCCGCCTGGCGGCCTGGATGCTGTTGCCCTGCGCCGTGGCGGTGGCCGCGAGCCGCGTGGCGCTGGGCCTGCACTTCCCGCGCGACGTGCTCGGCGGGGCGCTGCTGGGAGTGCTGTGTGGCGGGGTGGTGGCGTGGATTTTGATTGCTATTGAAAAGAGAGCTGCAGGCGCTTTACCGATGGGCGATAGAGCCAGAAAATATCTATAGCAAAGTCCTGGAGGCGGATTGCCCGTGCGCCGCGGTGCGGCCCACTGTCCCCATAATCGGCCCCCCTCATCGCCTACGCAAAGGAACCTCCATGGCCGGAGCCAGCCTGCTGACCCTGCTCGACGACATCGCCACCATCCTCGACGACGTGTCCGTGATGACCAAGGTGGCGGCCAAGAAGAGCGCCGCCGTGGCCGACGACGTGGCCACCCTGACCAAGGTGGCCACGCAGAAGACGGCGGGCGTGCTGGGCGACGACCTGGCGCTCAACGCCCAGCAGGTGGCGGGCGTGCGCGCCGAGCGCGAGATCCCCGTGGTCTGGGCCGTGGCCAGGGGCTCGGCGGTGAACAAGGCCATCCTCGTGCCGGCGGCGCTGGCCATCAGCGCGTGGCTGCCCTGGCTCATCACGCCGCTGCTGATGCTGGGCGGCGCGTTCCTGTGCTTCGAAGGCGTGGAGAAGCTGGCCCACCGCTTCCTGCACGCACCGGCCGAGGACGCGGCGCAGCACGCCAGCCATGCCCAGGCCAACGCCGACCCTGCGGTGGACCTCGTGGCGTTCGAGAAGGAGAAGATCCGGGGCGCGGTGCGCACCGACTTCATCCTCTCGGCCGAGATCATCGTGATCGCGCTGGGCACGGTGGCCGGCCAGGCGTTCGTGCAGCAGGTGGTGGTGCTGGTGGGCATCGCGGCGCTCATGACGGTGGGCGTCTACGGCCTGGTGGCGGGCATCGTGAAGCTCGACGACCTGGGCCTGTGGCTCAGCCGCCGGCCCGGCGCCGCCGCGCAGGCGCTGGGGCGTGGCATCCTGGCGGCGGCGCCGTGGCTCATGAAGACGCTGTCGGTGGCGGGCACCGCGGCCATGTTCCTCGTGGGGGGCGGCATCCTGGTGCACGGCGTGCCGGCGCTGCACCATGCGGTGGCCGCCGCTGGCGCGGCGGCGGGCGGCTGGCCCCTGGGCGGCCTGTGGGCCCTGCTGGCCAGCAGCCTGCTCAACGTCCTGGCGGGGCTCGTGGCCGGCGCCGCCGTCCTGGCCGGGTGGATGCTGCTCGGGCGTTGGCGCGGCGCGGCCGCATCGCATGGATAGCCGGCTGTTACTTTTTTGTGACACACGAACAAATGCCCATGGACAAAGGCATTTGAATATTGATTTGCAGCAAAGTTGACCATTTTGCTGGTAGGCCTAATGGGTGTACGGGGGCCGTCCCCGTTCAACCGAATAGAGATATCCCAAATGAAAAGGAACCTGCTGGCCTTGGCCGTTTTGTGTGCAATGACTTCCGGTGCAGCGTACGCGCAGCAGCAGGACGGTCAATGGATGGTGCGCGCACGCGCCGTGCACCTCGACAGCTCCAACGGTGGCGCCGCGGGCGCTGCCGGCGTGAGCATCAACGACAAGTGGATCCCGGAAGTGGACGTGTCGTACTTCTTCACGCCCAACTTCGCGGCCGAACTGATCCTGACCTACCCGCAGAAGCACGACGTGCGCCTGAACGGCGGCAAGATCGGCACGCTCAAGCACCTGCCGCCCACGCTGCTGGGCCAGTACCACTTCACCGGCATGGGCGCGTTCAAGCCCTATGTGGGCGCGGGCGTCAACTACACGCGCTTCTCCAGCGTGGACATCGCCGGCGGCGCGCTGACCGTGAAGAAGAACAGCTGGGGCCCGGCGCTGCAGGTGGGCTTCGACTACGCGCTGAACAAGAACTGGTCGCTCAACTTCGACGTGAAGAAGGTCTACATCGACACCACGGTCAGCGGCGGCGTCGGCAAGTTCAAGGTCGATCCCGTGCTGGTGGGCCTGGGCGTCGGCTACCGCTTCTGATTCCGGGGTTTTCGTCCTCTGCGGGGGAAGGGCTGGTGCATGTGGGGCGCCAGCCCTTTTTACTTTTGATAGCTGGCGGTGTTTGTCGGGCGGGCGTTCCAGCGCTTTTTCTTGGATAAACGGCAGGACGGCCTGCCACGCGCGGCGCGCCGGCGCAAGGGGGCGCGCGCAATTTGCGTGGCCGTCCTACCTGCAATGCATGCCTTGGCCTGCGCCGCACCGGGGGCTTGCGCCCTACGCTGCGGCGTTATGCCCGCCATCTCCCCCTCCCTTGCGTTGCCGCACCAGGCGCAGCCCGCTGCGCAGGCGCATGCGGCGTGCCGGCGCGAGATCACGGACGCCCTGCTGGCGCTGCAGGCGAGCATCTCGCCCAAGTATTTCTACGACCGGCGCGGCTCCGAGCTGTTCGAGGCCATCACGCGCCTGCCCGAGTACTACCTCACGCGCACCGAGCGTGCCCTCATGCGCCGCCACGGCCGCGCCATTGCCGAGGCGGTGGGCGCGGGCCGCGTGGTGATAGAGCCCGGCGCGGGCAGCTGCGACAAGGCGCGCGACCTGTGCCGCCGGCTGGCGGCCACGCATTTCGTGGGCGTGGACATCTCGGCGGACTACCTGCAGGGCGCCGTCGCGCGCCTGCGCGCGGCGCTGCCGGGGCTGGACGCGCGCGCGGTGGCCGGCGACATCACGGCCGGCCTGCGGCTGCCGCCGGACATCCCGGGGCAGCGGCGCCTGGTGTTCTACCCGGGCTCGTCCATCGGCAACTTCGACCCGCCGCAGGCCGTGGCGCTGCTGGCGCGGATGCGCGCGCTGGCGCAGGGCGGCGGGGCGCTGCTGATCGGCATCGACCTGCCCAAGCCCAGGGCCGTGCTGGAGGCGGCCTACGACGACGCCGCGGGCGTGACCGCCGCCTTCAACCGCAATGCGCTGGCGCACGTGAACCGCCTGGTCGGCAGCGACTTCGACCCGCGCCAATGGCGGCACCGGGCGTTCTTCAACCCCGTCGCCTCGCGCATCGAGATGCACCTGGAGGCCCTGGGCCCGCAGCGCGTGCGCTGGCCCGGCGGCGGGCGCGACTTCGCGGCGGGCGAGCGCATCCATACCGAGAACAGCTACAAGCACCCCCTGCCGGCATTCACCGCGCTGCTGCGCCAGGCGGGCTTTGCCAGCACCCAGAGCTGGACGGACGCGCGCGGCTGGTATGCCATGGTGCATGCGCGCGCATGAAAGGACCCGTGCCATGAACGCACCAGCCCCTCCACCCGCATCCCCCGGCGGGGACACCGATGCCGCGCGCCGCTATGCGGCCGTGCGCGCCGCCACCGAGGCGCTGGCGCAGCCGCTGTCGGCCGAGGACTGCTGCGTGCAGTCCATGCCCGACGCCAGCCCCGCCAAGTGGCACCTGGCGCACACCACCTGGTTCTTCGAGACCTTCATCCTGGAGGCGCACGAGCAGGGCTTCCGCCCCTTCGACCCCGCCTACCGCGTGCTGTTCAACTCCTACTACCAGGGCGTGGGGCGCCAGCATCCGCGCCCGCAGCGCGGCATGCTGACCCGCCCGCCGCTGGCCACGGTGCTGGCCTACCGCGCCGACGTGGACGCGCGCATGCGGCGCCTGCTGGGGCGGGGCGCCCCGCCGGCCGGGCTCGGCGCGCTGCTGGAGCTGGGCCTGCAGCACGAGCAGCAGCACCAGGAACTCTTCGTCACCGACATCAAGCACCTGCTGTGGTGCAACCCCCTGTGGCCCGCGTACCGCGATGCGCCGGCGCCGCCGCCCGGGCGCGCGGGCGCGGCGCAGGCCGGCTGGTGGCGGTTCGATGGCGGGCTGGTCGAGATCGGCCACGCGGGCGAGGGCTTCGCGTTCGACAACGAGCTGCCGCGCCACGCCGCCTACCTGCGGCCCTACGAGCTGGCGACGCGCCTGGTCACGAACTCGGACTACCTCGCCTTCATGGCCGACGGCGGCTACCGCGACCCCGCGCACTGGCTGGCCGAGGGCTGGGACTGGTGCTGCAGCCAGCAGATCGCCCACCCCCTGTACTGGCGCCGGGACGAGGGCGGCTGGAGCGAATTCACGCTGGCCGGCGGCCGGCCGCTGGCGCCGCTGCAGCCCGTGGCGCACCTGTCGTACTACGAGGCCGACGCCTATGCCCGCTGGGCCGGCGCGCGCCTGCCCACCGAGGCCGAGTGGGAGGCCGCCGCGGCCCGGGCCGCCGGCGTGGAGCAGGGCCACTTCGCCGACGGCGGCGCGCTGCACCCGCGCCCCGCGCCGGCGCCGGCGCAGGGCGGGGCGCTGCAGCAGATGTTCGGCGACGTGTGGGAGTGGACCCGGTCCAGCTACGCGCCGTACCCCGGCTTCAGCCCCGCGCCGGGGGCCGTGGGCGAATACAACGGCAAGTTCATGGTGAACCAGTACGTGCTGCGCGGCGGCTCCTGCGCCACGCCGGCGGGCCATGCGCGCGTGAGCTACCGCAACTTCTTCCCGACCGGCGCGCGCTGGCAGTTCACGGGGCTGCGGCTGGCGCGGGACTCCTGAAACGATAGCTGCCAGCGCTTGGCTAACAAGCGCTGGAGGCTAAAAACACGGAAATCCCCTCACCCCTCCCTCTCCCCGGAGGGGCGAGGGCGATCGGCCGTGCCGGTTTTTACTCCCTCTCCCCCTGGGAGAGGGCGGGGGCGAGGGCCTGCGCGCTCAAACCGCGTCCAGCGCCTGGTGCAGGTCTTCGAGCAGGTCGTCGATGTGCTCGATGCCGATGGACAGGCGCACCATGCCCTCGGTCACGCCGGCCTTGGCCAGTTCGTCGGCGTTGAGCTGGCGGTGCGTGGTCGATGCCGGGTGCGTGGCGAGCGACTTGGCGTCGCCGATGTTCACGAGGCGCGTGAATAGCTTGAGCCCGTCGAGGAAGCGGGCGCCCGCCGCGCGCGCGTCGTCGGCCTTCAGGCTGAACGACAGGATGCCCGACGCGCGGCCGCCGAGCTGGCGCTGCACCAGCGCGTGGTCGGGGTGCTCCGGCAGGCCCGCGTAGCGCACCCATTCCACCTTCGGATGGCGTTGCAGCGCCTCGGCGATTTTTTGCGAGTTCTCGCAGATCCGGTCCATGCGCAGCGCCAGCGTCTCTATGCCCTGCAGGATCAGGAAGGCGTTGTGCGGCGAGATGGCCGCGCCCGTGTTGCGCAGCGGCACCACGCGCACGCGGCCGATGTAGGCGGCCGGGCCCAGGGCCTCGGTGTAGACCACGCCGTGGTAGCTCACGTCGGGCTCGTTCAGGCGCTTGAAGCGCGCCTTGTGCTGGCCCCAAGGGAACTTGCCGCTGTCGACGATGGCGCCGCCCATGCTGTTGCCGTGGCCGGCCAGGTACTTGGTGAGCGCGTGCACCACGATGTCGGCGCCATGCTCGATGGGGCGCAGCAGGTAGGGGCTGGGCACGGTGTTGTCCACGATCAGCGGCACGCCGTGGGCATGGGCCACGTCGGCGAGGGCCCGGATGTCGGTCACGTTGCCCAGCGGGTTGCCGATGGATTCGCAGAACACCGCCTTCGTGCGCTCGTCGATCAGCTTGCCGAAGCTGGCCGGGTCGCGCGGGTCGGCGAAGCGCACCTCCAGGCCCTGCTGCGGGAAGGTGTGGGCGAACAGGTTGTAGGTGCCGCCGTAGAGCGTGCTGGCGCTCACGATGTTGTCGCCCGCCTCGGCGATCGCCTGGATGGCATAGGTGATGGCCGACATGCCCGAGGCCACGGCCACGGCGGCGATGCCGCCCTCCAGCGCCGCGACGCGCTTTTCCAGCACGTCGGTCGTGGGGTTCATGATGCGCGTGTAGATGTTGCCCGGCACCTTCAGGTCGAACAGGTCGGCGCCGTGCTGCGCGCTGTCGAAGGCGTAGGCCACCGTCTGGTAGATGGGCACGGCCACGGACTTGGTGGTCGGATCGGGCGAGTAGCCGGCATGGACGGCCAGGGTTTCGATGCGCATCGGTGTCTTCCTTGGGTTGGGTTGTTGACAGCCGGACATTGTCGGCCAAGCCGCGGCGCGCCCGAACGATGGCCTGGCTATGTGCTTATGCGGCGGGCCGCGTGCGGTAGAAGCGCAGGGGCTTTTCCTGCATGTCCCTGAGGTGCTGGTTCATGACCGACTTTTTCATGCGCCCCACCACGTGCATCTCGCAGGGCTTGCAGTCGAAGCGCAGCGTGAGCTTTTCCTTGCCGTTGACGAGCTGCAACGGCTCGGCGCGGATGGTGCCCTTCACGCCGATCACGCCCTTGGCCTGCTTGGGGCACAGGCTCATGCTGTAGCGCACGCAGTGCTTGGTGATCATGAGGCTCACCTCGCCTTCCTCTTCCTTGCTTTCGTAGGCGGCGGCGATCACCTTCACGCCGTGGCGCGCGTAGAAGTCGCGCGCCTTGTGGTTGTAGACGTTGGCCAGGTAGGTCAGCGTGTCCTCGGGGAAGGGCGCGGGCGGCTCGACGGGCGCGGCGCGCGGCAGGCGCACGAGGCCCTCGGCGCGCGCGTGCTCCAGCGCCGCCACGGCGTCGCGGCGCAGCTGGTTGAGCGCGGAGGCGGGCACGAACCAGGGCTGCGAGAGCTGCAGCGCGATGTCGTGCACCTGGAAGATGGTCGCGCCGAAGCGGCCGAGCTGCTCGCGCAGCGTGGCCTCGGCCCTGGCCGCGTCGGTGGCGGCCTGGTGCGGCTGGGCGATGGCGGCGCTGCCGGTGAAACCGTCCTCGTCGGTCAGCGTGAGCGCGAAGCCGTCGGGTGTTTCCGACAGCTGCGCCCACACGCCGACGCGCCGCTCGCTGGACTTCTTCTCCAGCGTGCGCACCCAGTCCATGTCGCGGTTGCGGTTGATCTCCAGGCCCTTGCGCAGGTCCTTGAAGCCGGCGATGGGGTCCTTGGGGAACACGCGCCACGCGCCCTTCTTCACGCTCTCGGCGCGGTTGATGTGCACGCCCACCAGTTCCTTCTGCAGGTCGTAGTAGCACAGGCCGTCGCCGTTGTGCAGCTGGGTGGCATGGTCGCTCGTCTCCAGCTCGAACCACTTGTCGCCGACCTGCGTGACCCAGCCGATGGCGCGGCCAGGCGTCTTGGGCGTGTCGAACGCGCCGATGTCCTGCTGGCGGCCGTTGACGAAGTAGTCGGTGAACTCGCGGTTGAAGTTCTGATCCGGGTCGGGCGTGAAGCTGAACGCGGTGCGCCCGCTGGACGAGCGCGCGAAGCCGCCTTCCTCGACGATCTCGTCGAGCAGCTTGCGGTAGTGGGCCGTGATGTTCTTCACGTAGCCCATGTCCTTGTAGCGGCCCTCGATCTTGAAGCTGCGCACGCCCGCGCCGATGAGGGCGCGCAGGTTGTCCGACTGGTTGTTGTCCTTCATCGAGAGCACGTGCTTCTCGTGCGCGATGATGCGGCCCTGGCCGTCCAGCACCTCGTAGGGCAGGCGGCAGGCCTGGTTGCAGTCGCCCCGGTTGGCGCTGCGGCCCGTGTGGGCGTGGCTGATGAAGCACTGGCCCGAATAGGCCACGCACAGCGCGCCGTGCACGAAGAACTCGATGGTGGTGCGCGCCGGGTCCGTCGCTGCGCGGATGGCGGCGATCTGCGACAGGTCCAGCTCGCGCGCGACCACGATCTGCGACAGGCCCGCGTCCTGCAGGAAGCGCGCCTTCTCGGGCGTGCGGATGTCGGTCTGCGTGCTCGCGTGCAGCTGGATGGGTGGCAGGTCGATCTCCAGCAGGCCCATGTCCTGGATGATGAGCGCGTCGGCCCCGGCCTCGTAGACCTGCCAGGCCATGCGGCGCGCGTCCTCCAGCTCGTCGTCGCGCAGGATGGTGTTGAGCGTGACGAAGATGCGGCTGTGGAAGCGGTGCGCGTGGCGGATCAGCCGCTCCAGGTCGCGCAGCCCGTTGCCCGCCGTGGCGCGCGCGCCGAACGCCGGGCCGCCGATGTAGACGGCGTCGGCGCCGTGGTTCACGGCCTCGATGCCGATGTCGGCGTCGCGCGCGGGGGAGAGCAGTTCGAGCTGGTGGGGGAGCAGAGACATAGGGGGCGGATTATCCCAGCGCGGCTACATTTCTGCCTCTGGAGACCCCGCCATGTACCTGCCGCCGCAATTCCGGTCCAAGGACCCCGCCCACGCCGCCGCGCTGATGCGCGCGCACCCGTTCGCCAGCCTGGTCAGCAACGACGACGAGGGCTTTCCCTTCGTCACCCACCTGCCACTGCACCTCGAAGAGCGCGCGGGCGGCGCATGGGTGCTGCTGGGCCACTGCGCGCGCCCCAACCCGCACTGGCGCTACCTGCGCTCGCGGCCCGAGGCGCTCGCGGTCTTCCAGGGGCCGCATGCGTACATGTCGCCCTCGGTCTACCCCGACGCCGCGCGCGTGCCCACGTGGAACTACCTCGCGGTGCACTGCCGCGTGCGCGCCACGCCGGTCGAGGGCCACGCGGCCACGGACGCGCTGCTCAAGGCCCTGATCGCCGACCACGAACCCGCCTACGCCGCGCAGTGGCGCGCGCTGGGCGAGGAGTTCGCGCACAGGATGATGGCGGGCATCGCCGCGTTCGAGCTGCAGGTGCTGGACGTGCAGTGCAAGATCAAGCTCAACCAGCACCGCAAGGAAGCGCACGCCGCCATGCATGCGCAGTACGCCGCGGGCACGCCCGACGAGCGCGCGCTGGCCGAATGGATGCGCAGGCTGGGCATGGCCGCCCCCCGGGAGGACTGAGCATGCGCATGGGATTCACCGTCGTGGGCCTGCTCGTGGTCCTGGCCATCGTGGCCGTGCTCGCCAGGAAGCAGCAGGGCGCCGCGCCCGCGCCCGGCGCCGCCGCACCGGCCGGCGACGTGCGCGGGCAGGGCCGGCAGATCCAGCAGCAGATCAGGCAGCAGCTGGACGCCGCGATGCAGCAGCCGCGCCCCATGCCCGAGGATTCACAATGAAAAAGGCCTCCAGCGCTTGTCCACCAAGCGCTGGAAGCTATGGAAACATGAGCGAACCCGACGACGCCACCTGGATGCGCGAGGCCCTGGCCCAGGCGCGTGCCGCCGCCGCCTGCGGCGAGGTGCCCGTGGGCGCCGTGCTGGTGCGCGGCGGCGAGGTGATCGCCACCGGCCGCAACGCGCCCATCGCCGGCCACGACCCCACGGCGCATGCCGAGATCGCGGCGCTGCGCGCGGCGGCCGCGCGGCTGGGCAACTACCGGCTCGACGGCTGCACGCTCTACGTGACCCTGGAGCCCTGCGCCATGTGCAGCGGCGCCATGCTGCACGCGCGCCTGCCGCGCGTGGTCTACGGCGCGGCCGACCCCAAGACGGGCGCGGCCGGCTCGGTGGTGGACCTGTTCGCCGAGCCGCGCCTGAACCACCAGACGCGCGTGGCGGGCGGCGTGCTGGCCGAGGAGTGCGGCGCGCTGCTCAGCGACTTCTTCCGCGCGCGGCGCCGGGCGCAGCGCGCGGCCCACCCGCTGCGCGACGACGCGCTGCGCACGCCCGACGCGGCCTTCGCCGGCCTGCCCGACTGGCCCTGGCAGGCGCGCTACGTGAGCGACCTGCCTTCGCTCGCCGGGCTGCGCCTGCATTACGTGGACGAGGGCCCGCGGGATGCTCCGCTCACCTGGCTGTGCCTGCACGCCAGCCCCGCGTGGAGCCATGCCTGGCGGCACATGCTGCCCGTGCTGCTGCGGGCGGGCCACCGCGTGGTCGCGCCCGACCTCATCGGCTTCGGCCGCAGCGACAAGCCCAAGAAGGAAGCCGCGCACCGCCTGGACTGGCACCGGCGGGTGCTCGCCGATCTGGCGCAGCGGCTGGCCCTGCGCAACGTGGTGCTGCTGGCCCAGCCGGGCGCGGTGCTGCCGTGGCCGGATGCGCCGCTGGTGCTGGTGCAGGAAGGCGCGGCGGACGATGGCCTGCCATTTCCCGACGCGGGCCACCGCGCCGGGCCGCGCGCCTTCGCCCGGTTCGGCGCGGAGCCGGGTGCCCCGGCATGCACCGTGCCCGATGCCAGCGCCGCCTCGGCCCGGGCTGCTATGGAATACTCCGCCCGCTATGCACGACCATCATGAAGACTGCGGCCACGACCATGGCCCCAAGCACATCTACGTCTACTCCCCCGCCAGCGCCGTGCGCGACAAGGCCGCGTTCAAGCGCGGCATCGCGCGCCTGAAGGCCCTGGGCCACGAGGTGGAGGTGGACGCCGATGCGCTCGCCACCCACACGCGCTTCGCGGGCGACGACGCCACGCGGCTGGCCGCCATCCACCGCGCCGCGGCCAGCGGGGCCGACGTGGCGCTGATCTCGCGCGCCGCCTACGGCTTCACGCGCATCCTGCCGGGCATCCAGTACAAGAAGATCGCCAAGGCCATCGAGCGCGGCACGCGCTTCGTCGGCATGAGCGACTTCACCGCCTTCCAGAACGCGGTGCTCGCCCGCACCGGCGCCACCACCTGGGCCGGCCCTTCGCTGGAAATCGACTGGGGCGTGGAGGGCGAGCCCGACGACATCATGGCGGCCTGCTTCGACGACCTGCTCACCGGCCACGGCGAGGGCGCTGGCTGGCGCATGGGCAAGGAGCCGCCCCGCGCCGACGGCAAACCCGCCGTGCCCGACGTGTACGTGAAATCCGCGCAGCTCTGGGGCGGCAACCTCGCCGTGCTCACCTCGCTGGCCGGCACGCCGTACTTCCCCGAGGTGAAGGGCGGCATCCTGTTCGTGGAAGACATCAGCGAACACCCCTACCGCGTGGAACGCATGCTGACCCAGCTGCTGCACGCGGGCGTGCTCGCCCGGCAGAAGGCTGTGGTGCTGGGCCAGTTCACCAACTACAAGCTGGCCCCGCACGACAAGGGCTTCAGGCTGCAGAGCGTGGTGGACTGGCTGCGCACGCAGATCAAGGCGCCCGTGCTCACCAACCTGCCGTTCGGCCACGTGCCCACCAAGGTGCTGCTGCCCGTGGGCGCGCAGGTGTCGCTGTCCGTGGAGGGGCGCGACGCGCTCCTCTACTGGGGTCATGCGCATTAAGTAACAATTTGTATATTCACGGGTGCCCTCCAAGGGCTTGTGTTGCGTACACCTTGAAGCCCGGAGACCTGGGGCGGCCTGGCGCCGGCCGCAGGGCCATTTCTGTGTGAAACTTTGTCAATGCACCGGATTGCGCTGGCGCGGCAAAAGCAGCGCACGGGCAGCCGGCATAAGATGCGTGCTTTCATTTTGTAACGGCTCGTTGCCCCAAGGCCGCCATTTGTGCACTGGGGCGCGGCCGCAATGACAGGAATGGGCGAGGGACCAGGCGTGAACTCCCACAAGACCGTGGTGTTTGCAGACATGACCGGCAGCACGGCGCTGTACGAGGCCTTGGGCAACGAGGGCGCGGCGGCCGTGGTGGCGCCGCTCACGCAGGCCATGGGCGCGTGCATCCAGCAGCACGGCGGGCGCGTGGTGAAGAACCTGGGCGATGGCGTGCTGGGCCTGTTCGCAGATCCCGGCGACGCCGTGATGGCGGCGGCGGAACTGATGCGCGAGCATCGCCAGTGGATAGGCCCCCATGCGCGGGCGTCGCATGTCGGAATCCACGTCGGGCTCGCCAGCGGCGAGGTCGTCGAGGTGGACGGGGACTGCTATGGCGATGCGGTCAACGTCGCCGCGCGCCTGTGCGAGCGCGCCGACGACGCCGAGATCTGGGCCGCCGAATCCGTCGTCGCCGGCCTGCACGCGCCGCGCGGCATGTGCTTCGTCCGACTGGGGCACCTGGAGATGCGCGGCAAGGCCGAACCCCTGGTCACGTACCAGATCGAGTGGAAAGCCGAGGACCGGGCCGACCTCACCGTCCACTCCGAGCTGCGCAGCGACCTCGCCGCGCTGGTGGCGGACACGGGCCCGGCGCAGATCCAGCTGTCCTGGCCCGGGGCCTACCGGCTGTTCTCGTCGATGGACATCCCCGTCAACGTGGGGCGCGCGCCCGATTCGCACCTGTGCATCGCCGACCCCCGGGTCTCGCGCGTGCATGCGCGCCTGGACTGGCGCCACGGCGCCTTCGTGCTCACCGACCTGAGCAGCTTCGGCACCTGGGTGCGCTTCGAGGGCAGCGAGGCGCCGCTGCAGCTGCGCCGCGACAGCTGCCGGCTGATGGGCTCGGGCGAGATCGCCCTGGGCGTGCCCTTCGCGGATGGCAGCGCATCCATCATCGGCTTCCAGGTCTCCGGCACCGGCGCGTCCCCGGGCTGATCTTCTTTGTTGGGGCCGGATTCCAATTTCCGGGCCTCGCGCCCGCTGGCAGAATTCGCCGGCCCACGCGGGCTGGCGGCCGGGGTATTCATGCAGGCAAGGGCAGGGCGGCCTCCAGCCGCAGCAGCGCCGTCTTGCGCGGCAGGCCGCCGGCGTAGCCGGTGAGGGCGCTGCCGCTGCCGAGCACGCGGTGGCAGGGCACGGCCACGCTGATGGGGTTGCGCCCCACGGCCGCGCCCACGGCGCGCACGGCGGCCGGGCGGCCGAGCTGGCGCGCCAGCGCGCCGTAGGTCGTGGTGCCGCCGCGCGGGATGGCCAGCAGCGCCTGCCACACGGCCTGCTGGAAGGGCGTGCCGCCCGACAGGTCCAGCGGCAGGTCGAAGCGCGTGCGCGTGCCGTCCAGGTACTCGCGCACCTGGGCCGCGGCGGCGCGCAGCACGGGGTGCGCATCGTCCGTGGGCCAGGCGCCGGGGCCGTCGAGCTGCGCCGGCAGGTGGCGCTGGCCGTCGAACCACAGGCCGACGAGGCCGCGCGCGCTGGCGGCCAGGCGGACGTCGCCCAGGGCGGTGGGGGTGCGGGCTTGCACCGTGTCGGGGGGGTAGTGCATGGTGGAATCCTCCATTGAACGTCAAATCGGCCCGCAGCGCAGGCGGGGCGGGCGGTATAAGCTATAAGTTCGGGAGCGGTGCCGCCAGGCCCGCCCAGGCCCGGATCACGCCGTAGCTGCGCCAGGGCCGCCAGGCCTGCGCCGCCGCGAGGGCCGCGCGCGCGGGCTGTGGCGTGCCCTGCACGGCCAGGGCCTTGTGCAGCGCCACGTCGCCGGCGGGGAAGGCGTCGGGCCAGCGCAGCGCGCGCATGGCGATGTACTGGGCCGTCCAGTCGCCGATGCCGGGCAGCTGGCGCAACGCGGCCAGGGTGGCGTCCACGTCGCTGCCCGCGTGCAGGGCGATCCGGCCGCCGTCCACGGCCTGCGCCAGCGCCATGATGGCCGCCTGCCGCTGGCGCACGATGCCGAGCTGCCCGAGCGCGTCGCCCTGCGCCGCCGCGAGCACGGCGGGCGCGGGGAACAGCCGATCCAGCCCCGGCCAGGGCGTCTCGACGGGCTCGCCGAAGCGCTCCACCAGCCGCTGCGCGAGCGTGCGCGCGGCTGCCACCGTGATCTGCTGGCCCAGCACGGCGCGCACGGCCAGCTCGAAGCCGTCCCACGCGCCCGGCACGCGCAGGCCGTCGCCCCCCGGGAATGCGGCGTGCAGCGCGGCGTTGATCGGCCCGGGGTCGGCGTCCAGGTCGAGCAGCGCGCGCACGCGGGCGATCACCTGGGGCAGGGCGGGCAGCAGGCCGGGGCTGGCATCCAACAGCACCAGGGGCCGGCCGGGGTCGAAGCGCGCGCCGATCCAGCCCGTGTACACCGCGCCGCCGGCCCGCAGCCGCACGGTGCGGCGCAGCGCCAGGCCCTCGACCTCCTCCATGCCGTGGATGCGCCGCGCCGTGAGGAAGCCCAGCAGCGCCGCCGCGTCGTAGGGCGGCCGGTAGCCCAGCCGCACCGGGCGGGCGGCGCCGCCCGCCGGCGCGCCCTGGCGGCGCAGCTGCGTGGGGTTGAGCCCGTAGTGCGCGCCGAAGGCCGCGTTGAAGCGCCGCACGCTCGCGAAGCCGCTGGCCAGCGCCACCTGGGTGACGGGCAGGGCCGTGTCGGTCAGCAGCTGCTTGGCGACCAGCAGGCGGCGCGTCTGCAGGTACTGCAGGGGCGAGACCCCCAGCGCCTCGCCGAAGATGCGGCGCAGGTGCCGGTCGCTCACGCCCAGGCGCGCGGCCAGCTGCGCCACCAGGGCGCCGCCGCCTTCCACGCCCCAGGCCTCGGGCGCGTCCAGCAGCCGCAGCGCCTGCCGCACGAGGATGCCCGAGGCGTCCTGCACCGACCACGCGAGCGCCTGCGGCGCGAGCTCCGGCCGGCAGCGCAGGCAGGGCCGGAAGCCCGCGCTCTCGGCCTGCGCGGCCAGCGCGAAGAAGCGGCAGTTCTCGCGCCGCGGCGTGCGCACGGCGCAGACGGGGCGGCAGTAGATGCCGGTGGACGTGACGCCCGTGAAGAAGCGCCCGTCGAAGCGCGCGTCGCGCGCCTTCAGGGCCAGGTAGCGGGCGTCGTCATCGTCGGCGCGGAGATCGGAGGGCATGGGTGCATGATAGGCCGCCGCCGGGCGCTGACTCGCCGTTTTCGGACATGCGCTTCGGGTCGCGCCGGTGCAGGGGCGCGCCTACAATGCGCGGCTTCCCCTCTCTCCCAAGGCAGGTCCTCCCGTGCAGCTCTCCCCCGCCATCTTCAAGGCCTACGACATCCGCGGCATCGTGCCCGCCACGCTCGACGAAGACGTGGCCCGCGCCCTGGGGCGGGCCTTCGGCACGGCGGCGCGGGCGCAGGGCGAGCGCGCGGTGGCCGTGGGGCGCGACGGGCGCCTGTCCGGCCCGCAGCTCTCGGCCGCGCTGATCCAGGGCCTGGTGGACGCGGGCGTCGAGGTCATCGACGTCGGCATGTGCACCACGCCCATGCTGTACTTCGCGGCCAGCACGCTGTGCGCGAGCGGCATCCAGGTCACGGGCAGCCACAACCCCCGCGACTACAACGGCTTCAAGATGGTGCTGGCCGGCCGCGCCATCCATGGCGATGAGATCCAGCAGCTTCGCCGCGCCATGGAGTCCGGCAGCTGGCAGCCCGCCCCCGGCGGCAGCGTGCGCCAGGCCGACGTGCTGCCCGCCTACGTGCAGCGCATCGTGGGCGACGTGAAGCTCGCGCGGCCCATGAAGATCGTGGTCGATTGCGGCAACGGCGTGGCCGGCGCATCGGCGCCGGGCATCTTCCGCGCGCTGGGCTGCGAGGTGGCCGAACTCTTTTCCGAGGTGGACGGCAACTTCCCCAACCACCACCCCGACCCGAGCAAGCCCGAGAACCTGCGCGACGTGATCGAGGCGCTGCGCACCACCGACGCCGAGCTGGGCCTGGCCTTCGACGGCGACGGCGACCGCCTCGGCATCGTGACCAAGGACGGCCAGAACATCTTCCCCGACCGCCAGATGATGCTGTTCGCGCAGGACGTGCTCTCGCGCGTGCCGGGCGCGCCCATCCTGTTCGACGTGAAATGCACCCAGCGCCTGGCGCCCGCCATCAGGGCCGCGGGCGGCGAGCCGGTGATGTACAAGACCGGCCATTCGCTCATCAAGGCGCGCATGAAGGAACTGCAGGCGCCGCTGGGCGGCGAGATGAGCGGCCACATCTTCTTCAAGGAGCGCTGGTACGGCTTCGACGACGGCACCTACGCGGGCTGCCGCCTGCTGGAGATCCTGAGCCGCTCGGCCGACCCGGGCGCCGTGCTGAATGCGCTGCCCGCCAGCCACAGCACGCCCGAGCTCAACGTGCAGTGCGAGGAGGGCGAGCCCCACCGCCTGACGGCCGAGCTGCAGGCGCTGGCGGCAGGCAGCTTCGCCGCGCCCGCCAGCATCAGCACCATCGACGGCCTGCGCGTGGACTGGCCCGACGGCTTCGGCCTGATCCGCGCGAGCAACACCACGCCTGTGCTGGTGCTGCGCTTCGAGGGACACACGCCCGAGGCGCTGCGCCGCATCGAGGCCGACATGCTGGCGCTGCTCGCGCGCGTCAAGCCCGGCGCCCAGGTCGGCGGCGCCGCGCACTGACGAGCGCTTCGCAGCGCGCCATGCAGCGGCTCGCCCTCGTGCTCTACAGCCTGGCCCTGTGGCTGGCCCAGCCGCTGCTGCTGCGAAAGCTGCGCCGCCGCGCGCGCACCGAGCCCGGCTACGCCGTGGCCGTGCCCGAGCGCTTCGGCCGCTATACAGGGCAACAGCCCACGCAGGGCGGCGGGCCGCTCGTGTGGATACACGCCGTGTCCCTGGGCGAGACGCGCGCCGCCGCCATCCTGCTCAAGGAACTGCGCGCGCAGCTGCCGGGCATGCGCCTGCTGCTCACCAATGGCACGGCCACGGGCCGCGCCGAGGGGGAAAAGCTCCTGCAGCCCGGCGACGTGCAGGTCTGGCAGCCCTGGGACACGCCCGGCGCCGTGCGGCGCTTCCTGCGGCGCTTCCGGCCGGCCATGGGCATCCTGATGGAGACCGAGATCTGGCCCAACCTCGTGGCCGGCTGCCGCGCTGCCCGGGTGCCGCTGGTGCTGGCCAATGCGCGGCTGAACGAGAAATCCCGCGCCGGCGCGCGCCGCCTCGCCTGGCTGTCGCGCCCCGCGTACGCGGGCCTGGCGGCGGTCTGGGCGCAGACCGGGCAGGATGCCGAGCGCTTGCGCGACGTGGGCGCGCGCGTGGCCGGCGTGTTCGGCAACCTCAAGTTCGACGCCCTGCCCTCGGCCGCGCAGCAGGCCCAGGGCCGCGCCTGGCGCGAGGCCGGCGGCCGCCCCGTGGTGCTGCTGGCCAGCACGCGCGAGGGCGAGGAGGCGATGTGGCTGGAGGTCTTGAGGCAAAAATGGCCTCCAGCGCCCGCTGGACAAGCGCCAGCAGCTATCGAAACGGAAGCGCGGATGCCCGTGCAATGGCTGCTCGTGCCGCGCCACCCCCAGCGCTTCGACGAGGTGCAGCGCCTGTGCGAGGCCGCCGGCCTGCGCGTGTCGCGGCGCAGCCAGTGGGGCCCCGCGCCGCAGCAGGCGGACGTATGGCTGGGCGACTCGCTGGGCGAGATGGCCCTGTACTACGGCATGGCCCATGCGGCGCTGCTGGGCGGCAGCTTCGCGCCGCTCGGCGGGCAGAACCTCATCGAGGCCGCGGCCTGCGGCTGCCCCGTGGTCATGGGGCCGCACACCTTCAATTTCGCCGAGGCCGCGCGCCTGGCCATGGACGCCGGCGCCGCCGAGCGCGTGGCCGGCATGGCCGAGGGCGTGGCCGCCGCCACCGCCCTGGCGCAGGACCCGCAGCGCCGCGCCGCGCAGGCCGCACGCAGCCTGGCCTTCACCCAGGCCCACCGCGGCGCCGCCCGGGCCACGGCCCGGGCCGTGCTGCAGTTGCTGGGCACGGCGGAGGGACTTTCACGTTATTGACGTATCTCAAGCGTACGCTAAGGGACTACCCGAGAATTGGCCCATCATGATGGACAAGCACTACCTCACGCCCCTGTTCAACCCCGGCTCCGTCATCGTGCTGGCCGGTGCCGCCGATGCGCCCGAGAGCCACACGCCCCAGGCGCGGGCCCTGCGCGAGGCGCTGACCGCGCAGCGCTTCACGGGCCAGCTGCAGTTCTTCGACATCCACACCAGCGGCACACTGGCCGACCTGGCCCAGATCCGCGCGGATCTGGCCATCATCGCCCAGCCGCCCAAGGACCTGCCCGCCGCGCTGGACGTGGCCGGGCGCATGAACTGCAAGTCGGCCCTGGTGCTGTCCAGCGGCGTGGACGCGCAGCTGGCCGATCAGCTGCGCAAGATCGCGCGGCGCGAGGGCATGCACCTGCTGGGGCCGAACTCGCTGGGCCTGCAGCGGCCGTCGCTGCAGCTCAACGCCAGCGCCGCAGGGCCGCTGGCGCGCGAGGGCTCTCTGGCCCTGGTGTGCCAGTCGGGCGCGCTCACCGCGTCCATCCTGGACTGGGCGGCCAACAACGCCGTGGGCTTCTCCAGCGTGATCTCGCTCGGGCCGCACACCGACGTGGGCCTGAGCGAGGCGCTCGATTTCCTGGCCAACGATGCGCGCACGCAGAGCATCGTGGTCTACATGGAGGGAATCCAGGACGCGCGCCGCTTCATGAGCGCGCTGCGCTCGGCGGCCTTCGCCAAGCCGGTGGTGGTGCTCAAGGCCGGGCGCAAGCCCGCGGGCAACCAGGCGGCGCAGACGCACAGCGGCGCCATCGTGGGCAGCGACGACGTGTTCGACGCCGTGCTGCGACGCGCGGGCGCCGTGCGCGTGCGCTCGTTCGTGGAGCTGTTCTCGGCCGCCAAGTGCCTGGCCTCGCGCTACCGGCCCGTGGGCAGGCGCCTGGCCATCGTCACCAACGGCGGCGGCCCCGGCGTGCTGGCGGCCGACTGGGAGAACGAGATCGGCCTGGACCTGGGCCGGCTCTCGGCCGAGACGCGCGAGGCCCTGGCGTCCAAGCTGCCGCCGCTGGCCACGCTGACGGACCTGATGGACCTGTCCGAAGAGGCCGGGCCCGAGCATTACCGCGAGGCGCTGGAGGCCGCGTTCCGCGACCGCCAGATCGACGGCGTGCTGGCCATCTTCTCGCCCAAGGCCGGCATCGACGCCGAGGGCGTCGCCACCGTGCTGGCCGACGCCAAGCGCCTGGCCTCCAAGCCGCTGCTGTCGTGCTGGATGGGCGATGCCGCAGTCGTGCCGGCGCGCAAGATCCTGCGCGCCGCGCAGATCCCGACCTTCCGCACGCCCGAGGCGGCCGTGGGCGCCTTCGGCAACATCGCCTCGTTCTACCAGAACCAGCAGCTCCTGCAGCAGACGCCGCCGCCGCTGACCACGCTGGCCAAGCCCGACATCGAGGGCGCGCGCCTGGTGATCGAGAGCGTGCTGGCCGAGCGCCGCAACGTGCTCACCGAGATGGAGTCCAAGACGCTGCTGGCGGCCTTCCACATCCCCGTCACCAAGACGCTGCTGGCGCGCAGCAGCAATGAGGCCATGATGATCGCCACGCAGCTCGGGTTCCCGGTGGCGCTCAAGATCGACTCGCCCGACATCGCCCACAAGTCCGACGTGGGCGGCGTGGCGCTGGGCGTGCCCAACGGCGCCGCCGCGCGCGACGCCTATACCGACATGGTGCAGCGCGTGGCGCGCCTTCGGCCCGAGGCGCGCATCAACGGCGTGACGGTGCAGAAGATGGCGCGCGCGCGGCGCGGGCGCGAGATCTGCATCGGCCTGGTGTGCGACGACCCCTTCGGCCCCGTCATCACCTTCGGCGCCGGCGGCACCATGATCGAGCTCATCGACGACCGCGCCATGGAGCTGCCGCCGCTCAACCAGTTCCTGGCGCGCAGGCTCATGGAGCGCGCGCGCGTGGCCGAGACCCTGGGCGAATGGCGCGGCGCGAGCGCCGTGGACATGCAGGCGCTGGAGCAGGTGCTGCTGCGCGTGTCCGAGATGGTCTGCGCGCTGCCCCAGCTGCGCGAGATGGACATCAACCCCCTGATCGTGGACGAGCAGGGCGCCGTGGCCGTGGATGCGCGCATCGCCATCCACGAGACGGCCCGGGGCAGCGGGCGCACCGAAGGCGCCGGCCACGGGCACTACGGCCACCTGTCCATCCTGCCGTACCCGGCGCGCTACGAGCAGGTGTGGCCGCTGCGCGGCGGCGGCGAATACCTGGTGCGCCCGATCCGCCCGGACGACGCGCAGATGGTGCAGCGCCTGGTCAAGGAGCTCTCGCCCGAGAGCCGCTACTTCCGCTTCGTCTCGCAGCTCGCCGAGCTGCCGCCTTCCATGCTGGCGCGCTTCACCCTCATCGACTACGACCGCGAGATGGCCCTGGTGGCCGTGCACCGCGAGCGCGTGGCGGACGAGGAGGGCGAGGTCAGCCACAAGGAGCGCATCGTGGGCGTGTCGCGCTACGTGACCAACCCCGACCACACCAGCTGCGAGTTCGCCCTGCTGGTGGCCGACGATTTCGCGGGCAAGGGCCTGGGCTCGCGCCTCATGCTCAGCATCATGGAAGTCGCCCGCGAGCGGGGCCTGGCCGAGATCCAGGGCCTGGTGCTGGCCAACAACCCCACCATGCTCAAGCTCATGCGCAGGCTGGGCTTCGAGGTGCGTGCGTTCGACGAGGACCCGGAGTTCAAGCTCGTGGTGCACCAGCTGTAAGATCGTAAACACGTTCTAGGGTCCGGCGAAATCCGCCAGCGGCCGCAGCCGCAGCCGGCTGTCGAAGCGCCGCTCCTGCCCCGTCACCGGGTCGGTGAACGACAGGGAGCGCGCCAGCAGCTGCAGCGGGTTGGAATAGTCGCCCTCGGGCGGGTCGTTCACCTCGGGGTAGAAGCCGTCGCCGCACAGGGACAGGCCCAGCGCCGCCATGTGCACGCGCAGCTGGTGGCGCTTGCCCGTGACCGGTTCGAGCCGGTAGCGCGCCCAGCCGCCCGCCTGCTCCACGACGTCCATGGCGGTGACCGCGTTGGGCTCGCCCGGCACCTCGTGCATGCGGAAGAAATGCCCGCTCTCCTGCAGCCGGCTGGCATGGGTGCGCGGGAAGCGCAGGTCCGAGCGCCAGGGGGCCACGGCCTCGTAGACCTTGCGCACCTGGCGGTCGCGGAACAGCGCCTGGTAGCGCCCGCGCGTGGCGCGCTGCACGGAGAACAGCACCAGGCCGGCCGTGTCGCGGTCGATGCGGTGCACGGGCGAGAGCTCCTGCAGTCCCAGGCGGCGCTTGAGGCGCACGAGCAGCGTGTGCTGCAGGTAGCGCCCCGCGGGCACCACGGGCAGGAAATGCGGCTTGTCGGCCACGAGGATGTGCTCGTCCTGGTAGATCACGGCCTCCTGGAACGGGATCGGCGCCTCGTGCGCGAGCTCGCGGTAGTAGTAGTAGCGCACGCCGGGCGTGAAGGGGCTGTGCGCCGTGGCGGCGCGGCCCCATTCGTCCACCACCTCGCCGGCATCGAGGCGCCGCAGCCAGTCTTCCCGCGACACGGCGGGCAGGCGCCGCGCCAGGAAGTCCAGCAGCAGGCCCTGCCCCTGAGACGGCAGCACCACGCAGCAGGGGTTGACGCCGTCCCGCATGGGCAGGACGCGAGGGTCGTGGCTGTTGTGCATGGGGAAGGAGGCAGCGTGTCTACTGGTCGATGATGCGCCGCGCGAACCGTTCGAGGTAGTCCATGAGCTGGTGGGCCCCCGCGGTGGCCGCGGCCTCGTTGCCCGTGGCGATGCCTTCGGCCAGCGCCATGTGGGCGCGCGCGCCTTCGGCGAGCTCGCCTTCGTGCTGGTAGGCGTACCAGAAGCGCCGGCATTGCACGATCAGCGGAACCACGCATTTGACGGCCGAGTGGTTCCGGCTGGCCTGGTGGTTGACCACGTCCAGCTCGTGGTCGGCGCGCATGTATTCGTCCAGGAGTCCGCGGTCGGCGGCCAGGCGCATCTTCTGGGCGCAGCGCAGGATCTCCTGGCGCTGCGCCGCCGTGGCGCGCCGCGCCGAGCAGGCGGCGATCAGGCATTCGAGCACGCGCCGGGTCTGGATGACGTCCAGATGCTCGGCCAGGTCGATGTTCGACACCAGCAGCCCGCGGCGCGGCTGCTGCTCGATCAGCCCGATGGACACCATGCGCAGCAGCGCCTCGCGCACCGGCGTGCGGCCCAGGCTGGTGCGCTCGGCGATCTCGGCCTCCACCACGGGGCTGCCGGGCTGCATCTCCAGCGTGGAGATGAGGGCCTCGATGGCGTCGTAGGCCATGTCTGCGGCCCGCCGCTTGGGGGCGGCGATGGCGGAGGGCTTGTCGGTGCGAAAGCTCATGGGGTTCAGTGAGGAGGGAGGCGGCGTGTGCCGTCCTGCCTCGTGGTCATGTTATGCATTGCGGGGCGCATGCCGTCAATCCGCCAGGGCAAGGATCTCGGCATGCAGCGCGCGGGGCACCGCCACGCCCCGTTCCAGGCTGCGCGCGCGGGCCTCGAAGCGGCGCTGCGACGGCAGGCGCGCGCCCTGGCCGGTGATCGCGTCGAACAGCCGTTCGGCCCGCTGCTGCTGGGCGGCCAGGTCGCCGCCGCCGAGGCGGGCGGGGTCGAAGGCCAGGATGAGTTCGCCGTGGCAGGGCGTGGCCCCATCGCCGGCGTCGAAGGCCAGCGATTCCGCGCTCGTCCAGTCGCCGATCAGCGCGCCCGCCATGAGCTCCACCATCGCGGACAGCGCGGAGCCCTTGTGGCCGCCGAAGGCCAGCATGGCGCCCTGCGCCACGGCCACAGGATCGGTGCTGGGCCTGCCCTGGGCATCCACGCCGCAGCCCGGCGGCAGGGGGGTGCCCGCGCGGCGGTGCAGTTCGAGGTCGCCGCGCGCGATGGCGCTGGTGGCGAAGTCGAAGACGAACGGGTGCTGCCCCGGGCGGGGCCAGCCGAAGGCGATGGGGTTGGTGCCGAACACGGGCTGGCGCCCGCCCGCGGGCGCCACCCAGGCGTGGCTGGGCGTGAGCGCGAGCGCCGCGAGCCCGTGGGCGGTGATGGCCTCGATCTCGGGCCACAGCGCGGAGAAGTGGAAGCAGCGCCGGATGGCCAGCGCCCCGATGCCGTGCTGCCGGGCGGCTGCCACGAGGGCCGGCAGCCCCCGCTCGAAGGCCAGCGGCGAGAAGCCGTAGCACGCGTCCACCCGCACCACCGCGCCGCTGGGCGGCGCCAGCACGGGCTCTGCCTGCAGCGCGACCTTGCCCGCGCGCACCGTGTGGGCGCAGGACAGGATGCGGTACACCCCGTGCGAATGGCACTCGTCCCGCTGCCCGGCCACCACGGTGCGGGCCATGGCTTCGGCGTGGGGAAGGGACAGGCCCAGGCGCAGGAACACGCGGCCGGCCAGGGCCAGCAGTTCCTCGACGGGCAGGAACAGGGGTGGGGCTTCGGAGGTGTGGGACGTGCTCATGGGGCGATCATAGGAATACCGTGCCGCGCCCTGCCGGGGGAGTGCGGCGCGGGCATGGCTACAACGTGGCGCCGACCTTGCGCAGCTCGGCGATCTGGGGTGCCTTGGGCAGCCAGATTTTGTCGAATTCGTGCGCGAGGGCGGCAACGTCGAGCTGGGGTTCGGTCCTGATGGGGAAGGGCGCGGCCTTGAACTTGTCGATCAGCCCGAGCTCGGTGGTGACGATGTCCTTGATCTGCGCATCGAGCGACTGGCGCACCAGGCCGCGGATCAGCTCCCTGTCCTTGGCGTCGAGCTTCTGCCACACGCGGCCCGACACCAGCGGTGCGAAGGGCATGAAGAGGGCGTTCATCTGCAGCATGGCCTTGGCCACCTTGTCGAAGCGCTGGTTCCACGAGAACTCGATGTCGGCCTCCAGCCCGTCCACCTGGCCGTTGGCCATGGCGTCGAACACCTGCGGCGTGGGAATGGGCGTGGGCGCGGCGCCCAGCTGCTGGTAGAAGTCGCGGTACACCGGCGTGGGGTTGATGCGCAGCTTCATGCCCTTGATGTCCTTCACGCCCGTGATGTCCTTGGTCGAGAACACCACGCGCATGCCGGTGATGCCCCAGCCCAGGCCGATGGTGCCGGTTTCCCTGGGCAGCACCTCCAGCAGCTTCAGCGCCGCGTCGTGGCGCACGAGCTTGGCCACGTCGGTGGTCGAGCGCACGAGGTAGGGCGCGTTGATGGCGGCGATGCTGGAGACGCGCGAGCCGAGCTCGGCCGCCTGGATCCAGCCCATGTCGAGCGCGCCGGTCTGCAGCTGCTGCATCATCGCGGACTCGTTGCCGAGCTGGCCCGAGTGGAACACCGAGGCCGAGAGCCGGCCGTTGGTCTCTTTCTTGAGCGCCTCGCCGAAGGCCAGCGCGGCGCGGTTCCACGAGTGGCCTCCGGGCGTGATCAGGCCGAGGCGGAATTCCTTGGCCTGGGCGCGGGCCTGGCCGATGAAGGCAGGGGCGGCGAGCGCGGCGCTGGCCTGGACGAAGTGGCGGCGGGTCAGGGTCATGGTGGATGCCTTTCGGTGGGTTGGGTTACTTCAGGAGACCAAGGGAGAGGCCGGGGAACAGCGACAGCAGCACCAGCGCGGCGCAGCAGATGAGGAAGAAGGGCATGGTGACCATGAACATCTTCCCCGGCTTGGCGCCCGTGACGGCGGCGGCGACGAAGAAGGACAGGCCCACGGGCGGGGACATGAGCCCCAGCACCAGGTTCACCACGACCACCACGCCGAAGTGGCGCGGGTCGATGTGGTAGACGTCGGTGGCGATGGGCAGCAGGATGGGCACGGTCATGATGAGGCCCGGTATGCCGTCGATCACGGTGCCGATCACGAGCAGGATCACGTTGGTGATCAGGAGGAAGCTCACCGGGTCCTTGGCCACGGTCTGGATCCAGCTGGCCGCGGCCTGCGGCACCTTGCCGTAGATCAGCAGCCACGAGAACACGGCGGCGGCCGCGACCAGGAACAGCACGATGGCCGAGTACACGGCGGAGCGCAACAGGATCTGCGGCAGCATGGCGTAGCGGAACTCGCGCGTCACGTAGCGGCCCACCAGGGCCGAGACCACGGCGCCCACGGCGGCCGACTCGGTGGGGTTGGCGATGCCCGCGAGGATGGAGCCGACGATGACGATGGGGATGAGCAGCGTGGGCGACGCCTGCACGATGGTGCGTGCGCGCTCGGCCAGCGTCTTCCTCTCGCTGCGCGGGTAGTCGTAGATGAGGCCCATGCAGGCGATCACCACGAAGAACAGCAGCGTAAGCAGGATGCCCGGCAGGATGCCGGCCATCAGCATGTCGCCCACGGCCACCTGCGCGAGCACGCTGTAGACCACGAACATCACCGACGGCGGGATGATGGGGCCGAGCATGCCGCCATAGACGGTGACGCCGGCCGCGAAGGTCTTGTCGTAGCCCTGCTTCTCCATCTCGGGCACCATGATCTTGCTCATGATGGCCACCTGGGCCGTGGCCGATCCGATGATCGAGGCCAGCATCATGTTGGCCAGGACGTTGACGTAGGCCAGGCCGCCGCGCACCGCGCCGACGAAGCCCATGGCCAGGTCCACGAGCCGGCGCGTGATGCCGCCGCTGCCCATGATCTCGCCGATCAGGATGAACAGCGGGATGGCGATGAGGCCGTAGCTGTCCACGCCGCCGAACATCTGCGGCGGGAAAGACTGCAGCAGCACCATGGCATCGGTGTCGAAGATGTAGACGATGCCGGCCAGGCACAGGCACACGCCGATGGGCACGCCGAGGAACATCACGGCGAGGAAGAACAGGCTGGTGATCATGGTGGGGCGTCCGCGGCTCAGTTGACGGTTTCTTCGGCGTTGCCGAGGTCGAAGCCCGCGATCGCGGCGCGCGGGGCGAAGCCCATGTCCTCGATCAGGTTGGCGAGGGCGTGGATGGTGAAGCTCAGGCTGAACAGCGGGATGACGAGCTGCACGATCCAGGTGGGCCAGTTCAGCGTCTGCGTGCGCTCGGTGTAGAGGAAGTTGAAGCTCTCAGCCGCGTAGGCCTTGGCGTCGAAGCCATGGCTGGCGATGCCGGCCGGGTCCAGCCACAGCCAGCACATGGCGACCATGGCGCAGCCGAAGGCGAGCACGCAGGCCGTGGCCACGGCCTTCACGCGCCGCGCGGCGCGCTCGCCCAGGGAGTCCGTGAGCAGCGTGACCGCGAAGTCCAGGCGCAGCCGGGTCATGGCCGACGCGCCGATGAAGCTCAGCCACACCACGAGGTAGACCGCCGCCTCGTCCACCCAGTAGATCGGCACACCCGTGTAGCGCGTGGCGACGTTGAGCAGGATCAGCAGCGTGATCGAACCCATCAGCACCATCAGCGCGACGCGCTCGATGCGCAGGATGGCGGATGAGGCCAGCTGTATCCAGCGGGCCCAGCCATGGCGGCTTGTCTCTTTGCCTGTTGTATTTCTGGAGGAGGGCATGGCCGGGCTCCGCGGTGGGATCAGTCGATGGAGCGGTACTCTGCGGGGCGGGTGGCAAGGGCCTTGTTGACCACGCCGATGATGAATTCGCGCTCCTCGCCGATCACCGGCATGCGCGGCAGGCGCATGTGCTCGGTGCCCACGCCCGCCAGCACGTCGATCAGCTTGAGGTTCTGCACGAGCTTGTTCGACACGTCCAGGTGCAGCATCGGCGTCATCCACTGGTAGAGCCTGAGCGCTTCGTCGAACCGCCCGGCCTTCATGAGGTCGTAGAGCGCCACGGTCTCGCGCGGGAAGGTGCAGCCCACGCCGGCCAGCAGGCCGTCGGCGCCCAGGGCCAGGGCCTCGTAGGCCAGGTCGTCCACGCCGCAGAACAGCTGGTAGCGGTCGCCCACGGTGTTGCGCAGATCGGTGATGCGGCGGATGTCGCCGCAGCTCTCCTTGATGGCCGCGATCCATTCGCAGTCGGCCAGTGCCAGCATGTGCTCGGGCTTGAGGTCCACGCGGTAGGCGACGGGGTTGTTGTAGACCATCACCGGCTTCTGGGCCGCGTTGGCCATGGCGCGCACGTTGGCCATGGCCTCGCGCGCGTCGGCCACGTAGATCACCGAGGGCATGACCATGAAGCCGGCCACGCCGAGCTTGTTGGCGCCCTCGATGTAGCGCAGCGCCTCGCGCGTGCTGGTCTCCGACACGTTGGCCAGCACCGGGACGCGGCCGCCGGCGGCGTCCAGCGCGATCCTGGCGACCTCCAGCTTCTCCTCCAGCGTCAGCGTGCTGGCCTCGCCCAGCGAGCCGCAGGTGACCAGGCCGTGGATGCCGTTGCGGATCTGGAAGTCGATGTGGCGGGCCGTGCCCTCGGCATCGATGCGCTCGTCGGGGTGGAACTTGGTGGTGATGGCCGGGAAGACGCCCTGCCAGCGGGGGTTGCTCATCGTGGACTCCTGATGCAGCGGTTGAAGATGCGGTGAAGCGCCGGTCGCCTCTCGATAAATATATTAGTGAAATATTTAAAATATCTTGTTGGGGTTTGTGCTAGTCACTTCCGGATGGGCGTCCGTGCGCGGGGCGCCGGCAGGGCCCCGGAGGAAAGTCCGTAAAATAAAGGGTTCGCCTGTCGGCCGGCCGCAGGCCTTCCTATCCTTGAGAAACCCCATGACCACCCGCTTTTCCGTTGCCGACATCCGCAAGACCTTCCTGGATTTCTTCGCCGCCAAGGGCCACACCGTGGTGGCCTCCAGCCCGCTGGTGCCGGGCAACGACCCGACGCTGATGTTCACCAACTCGGGCATGGTGCAGTTCAAGGACGTGTTCCTCGGCACGGACAAGCGCCCCTACGTGCGCGCGGCCTCGGTGCAGACCTGCCTGCGCGCCGGCGGCAAGCACAACGACCTGGAGAACGTGGGCTACACCGCGCGCCACCACACGTTCTTCGAGATGCTGGGCAACTGGAGCTTCGGCGACTACTTCAAGCGCGAATCCATCCACTGGGGCTGGGAACTGCTCACCCAGGTCTACAAGCTGCCGTCCGAGCGCCTGCTGGCCACCGTGTACGCCGAGGACGACGAGGCCTACGACATCTGGACCAAGGAGATCGGCCTGCCGCCCGAGCGCGTGATCCGCATCGGCGACAACAAGGGCGGGCGCTACAAGAGCGACAACTTCTGGATGATGGCCGACACCGGCCCCTGCGGCCCGTGCTCGGAGATCTTCTACGACCACGGCCCCGAGATCCCCGGCGGCCCCCCGGGCAGCCCCGACGAGGACGGCGACCGCTTCATCGAGATCTGGAACCACGTGTTCATGCAGTTCGACATGAAGGAAGACGGCTCGGTCACGCCGCTGCCCGCGCCCTGCGTGGACACCGGCATGGGCCTTGAGCGTCTGGCCGCCATCCTGCAGCACGTGCACAGCAACTACGAGATCGACCTGTTCGACGCGCTCATCAAGGCCGCCGCGCGCGAGACGCACACGGCCGACCTGGCCAACCCGTCGCTGAAGGTGATCGCCGACCACATCCGCGCCACCGCCTTCCTGGTGGCCGATGGCGTCATCCCCGGCAACGAGGGGCGCGGCTACGTGCAGCGGCGCATCGTGCGCCGCGCGATCCGCCACGGCTATAAGCTCGGCTGCAAGACGCCGTTCTTCCACAGGCTGGTCGAGGACCTGGTGCGGCAGATGGGCGACGCCTACCCCAAGCTGCGCGAGCAGCAGGAGCGCATCACCGAGGTGCTGCGCGTGGAGGAGGAGCGCTTCTTCGAGACCCTGGCCCACGGCATGGAGATCCTGGACGGCGCCCTGGCCGGCGGCGCCAGGCAGCTTCCCGGCGACGTGGCCTTCAAGCTGCACGACACCTACGGCTTCCCGCTGGACCTGACCTGCGACGTGTGCCGCGAGCGCGGCGTGGGCGTGGACGAGGCGGGCTTCGCCGCCGCCATGGAGCACCAGAAGAGCACGGCCCGCGCGGCGGGCAAGTTCAAGATGGACAGGGCGCTGGAATACGGCGGCGAGGCCAACCGCTTCACCGGCTACGAACACCTCGCGGGTACTGCGAAAATCGTAGCGCTCTACGCTGACGGGACGAGCGTTGCGGCCCTCAAGGCCGGCCAGAGCGGCGTGGTCGTGCTCGACAGCACGCCGTTCTACGCCGAGAGCGGCGGCCAGGTCGGCGACCAGGGCCTCATCACGGCGGGCAGCGCGCGCTTTGCCGTGCAGGACACGCAGAAGATCAAGGCCGACGTGTACGGCCACCATGGCGTGCTCGGCGAGGGCACGCTCAACGTGGGCGACACGGTGCAGGCCCAGGTCGACGGCGCCGGGCGCGCCGCCACCATGCGCAACCACTCGGTCACGCACATCATGCACAAGGCGCTGCGCGAGGTGCTGGGCGCGCACGTGCAGCAAAAGGGCAGCCTGGTGAATGCCGAGCGCACGCGCTTCGACTTCGCGCACAACGCGCCGGTCACGGCCGAACAGATCCGCGAGATCGAGCGCCGCGTGAACGCCGAGATCCTGGCCAACACGGCCACCGACGCCCGCGTCATGGACATCGAATCGGCCCAGAAGACCGGCGCCGTGATGCTCTTCGGCGAGAAGTACGGCGAGACCGTGCGCGTGCTGGACATCGGCACCAGCCGCGAGCTGTGCGGCGGCACGCACGTGCAGCGCACGGGCGACATCGGCCTGTTCAAGGTCGTGGCCGAGGGCGGCGTGGCCGCGGGCGTGCGCCGCATCGAGGCCGTGACGGGCGAGAACGCGCTGGCCTACCTGCAGGGCCTGGAAGCCACCGTGGACCAGGCCGCCGCCGCGCTGAAGGCGCCGGCCGCCGAGCTGGCCCACCGCATCGGCGGCGCGCTCGACCAGATCAAGGCGCTGGAGAAGGAACTCGCCCAGCTCAAGGGCCGGCTGGCCTCGGCCCAGGGCGACGACCTGATGGGCCAGGCCGTGGAGGTCAAGGGCATCAAGGTGCTGGCCGCCAAGCTCGACGGCGCCGACGCCAAGACCTTGCGCGAGACCATGGACAAGCTCAAGGACAAGCTCAAGACGGCCGCCATCGTGCTGGCCGCCGTCGATGGCGACAAGGTGCAGCTGGCCGCCGGCGTGACGGCCGACAGCACGGCGCGCGTCAAGGCCGGCGAACTGGTCAACTTCGTGGCCGGCCAGGTGGGCGGCAAGGGCGGCGGCAAGCCCGACATGGCCATGGCCGGCGGCACCGACGCGGCTGCGCTGCCGCAGGCGCTGGCCTCGGTGGCGGCCTGGGTGGGCGAGCGCGCGTAGCGCGGGCGGCCATCGTGCAAAACACCCGCCATTACGGCGGGTGTTTCGTCTAGAACAGCTCCGCCTCGTCGTGGGCGATCTTCACCTGCAGCACGCCGCTTTGCACCAGGTCGTCGTAGAAGCAGACCCGGTTGCGCCCGTTCTCCTTGGCGTGGTAGAGCGCCTGGTCGGCGCGGCCCAGGGCTTCCACGGGCGAGCCCTGCTGCGAGGCGACGAAGCCGATGCTCACGGTGATTTGCCCGATCTGGGGGAATGCGTGCGCCTGCATGGCCATGCGCAGGCGCTCGAGCGCCTGGCGCGCCTGGGCCAGCGTGGCGGAGCGCAGCAGCACCACGAATTCCTCGCCGCCGAAGCGGAAGATGCGGTCCTGGCTCTTGAACTGCGTGCGCAGCACGTTGGCCACCAGGATCAGCACCTCGTCGCCGTACAGGTGGCCGAAGCGGTCGTTGACCGACTTGAAATGGTCGATGTCGATCACCGCCAGCCACTGGCGCGGCAGGTCGGCGCCGTCGTCCGCTGCCGGGGCGCTGCCGGCCTGGCGGGCAAGCTGTTCCTCGAAGGTCTTGCGGTTGAGCAGGCCCGTGAGCGCGTCGCGTTCGCTGTAGTCCAGCAGGTTCTGGTAGTTCTGGTAGACGAGGGCCACGCCCTTGACCACGTCGTGCCGGTGGTTCTTGAAGGCGCGCGACTGGGTGATCTCCAGGCAGGTGGTGGCGCGCCCCGCCTGCCACACGGGCAGCCACAGCGTGTGGCGGCCGGGCATGGAGCGCTGGGCGCTTTCGCCGCCGGCCGCGATGCATTGGGCCAGCTCGGGCGTGCGGTCCAGCGGCATGCGCTGCGGGTCGCCGGCCGCGTCGTGCTCGCTGGAGACGATCTGCCCGTCCTGGCTCCAGCTGCGCGGGCGCAGCATGGCGGCATGGTCCTGCTCGAAGAGTTCCAGTGCCCGCACCTGCACGATGTGGCCCAGCCCGAGCAGGGTGGACAGCACCGACACCTCCAGCCGCAGATGATCGCGGTGGGCGGTCATTTCGGCCAGGTTGCGCAGCAGGGGCTTCATCGGTCAGGGTGTCAGCGGCGCGTGAACACCAGGTCCCACACGCCATGGCCCAGGCGCATGCCGCGGTTCTCGAACTTGGTCAGGGGACGGTACCCGGGCTGCGGCGCATAGTCCTGGGCGGTGTTGGCCAGCAGCGGTTCGGCCGACAGCACCTCCAGCATCTGCTCGGCATAGGGCTGCCAGTCGGTGGCGCAGTGGATGTAGCCGCCGGGCTTGAGGCGCGCCGCCAGCCTGGCCACCAGCGGCGGCTGGATCAGGCGGCGCTTGTTGTGGCGCTTCTTGTGCCAGGGGTCGGGAAAGAAGATGTGCACGCCGTCGAGCGAGGCCGGCGCCAGCATGTGCTCCAGCACCTCCACGGCATCGTGCTGCAGGATGCGGATGTTCTCGATGCCGTGCTCGCCGATGCGCTTGAGCAGCGCGCCCACGCCGGGTTCGTGCACCTCGCAGCACAGGAAGTTGTCGCCGGGGCGCACGCGCGCGATGTGGGCCGTGGCCTCGCCCATGCCGAAGCCGATCTCCAGCACCAGCGGCGCGCTGCGGCCGAAGGCAGCGGCGGCGTCGAGCGGTGCGGGCGCATAGTCCAGCACATAGCGCGGCCCCAGGTCTTCGAGGGCCTTGGCCTGGCCGCTGGTGGTGCGGCCGGCGCGGCGCACGTAGCTTTTGATGCCCTTGGGATGGGCGACACCGGCCGGCGCGGTGCCGGGCGTTGCGGGGTGGGATTCTTGGAGGAAAGGGGTTTGCGTCACAGCGGCGGATTGTAGATTCGCGCCCAGGCCCCGGCCCACAGCGCGAGCACCTGCGCGACACCGCTCGCGCCTGCCGCCGGCGGCAGGCCCAGCACCCGGGCCGCATCGGCCAGCGCCTGCAGCGGACGGCCGTCGTCGATGGGCGGCGCGCCATGCTGCTTGGAGAGCTTCTCGCCGTCCGGCGCGCGCACCAGCGGCGTGTGCAGGTAGCGCAGCGCGGGCAGTGCCAGGGCCGACTGCAGCAGGATCTGGCGCGGGGTGTTGTCCGCCAGGTCTTCGCCGCGCACGACGTGGGTCACGCCCTGGTCGGCGTCGTCCACCACCACCGCCAGCTGGTAGGCCCACAGGCCGTCGGCGCGCCGCAGCACGAAGTCGCCCACCTGGCGGGCCACGTCCTGGAACTGCGGGCCCAGGCGCCTGTCGGTCCAGTGGATGCCGTCGTTTGCTATCGATAGGGGAGCATCTGGCGCTTGTCTGTCAAGCGCTGGAGGCATTTTTGCTTGGTAATCGGTGGCATTGAAGCGCCAGGCGCGCGGCGCGCGGCCGTGCAGGCCCTGGCGGCAGGTGCCGGGGTAGGGGCGCTCCACGTGGCGCTCGTGCGCCAGGCCCTGGGCCCGCAGGGCGGCTTCTATGTCGCGGCGCGTGCAGGCGCAGGGGTAGGCCAGCCGGGCCTGCAGCAACTGGTCCAGCGCCTGCTGGTAGCGCGCGCCGCGGCTGGATTGGTACAGCGGCGGCTCGTCCGGCAGCAGGCCGCAGGCGGCCAGCTGGGACAGGATGCGCCCGGCCGCACCGGGGGGGCAGCGCGGCGGGTCCACGTCCTCGATGCGCACCAGCCAGCGCCCGCCGGCCGCGCGCGCGTCCAGCCAGCTGGCGAGGGCGGCCACGAGCGAGCCCGCATGCAGCGGCCCGGTGGGCGAGGGGGCGAAGCGGCCGACGTAGCCCGCCGCGCTCATGCGGCGGCGAGGGCCAGCTCCAGGCCGGAGACGAAGGCGTCCTCCAGCCGGTGGCCCAGGCACCAGTCGCCGCAGGCGCCCAGGCCCGCGGCGGCGTCCCACAGGAAGCTCTGGCCCAGGGGCTTCTGCGTCTGGGCGTAGCGCCAGCGGCGCATCTCGGCGTGGGTGGGCGTGGCGTGTATGCCGGTGACTTCGGCGAAGGCCTTGATGAGCTTGGCCTGCACGCGCGCCGCGTCGTCGCTCAGGTGCTCCAGCGACCAGGCGGGGCTGGCCTGCACCGTCCAGCGCTCGATCTGCTTGCGGCCGGGCTTGCTCGACTCGCGCGCCAGCCAGGCGATGCGGTGGTGCGTGCTGCGCGCGGCGTTCCACTGCGGCCCCAGCGTGGTCAGGCCCGGGCGCACGGCGTGGGCGAAGGCCAGCATCAGCGTCCAGCAGGGGGCGATGTCCACGGCGTCGAGTGCCTGGCCCCAGGGCGCGGCCACGCCCGAGCGCTGCAGCAGCGCCTGCGCCAGCGGGGCCGGCTGGGCCAGCACCACGGCGTCGAAGCCGCCGTGCAGGTGGGTGTCGCCGCCCAGCGTCTCGCAGTGCAGCTGCCAGGCCGTGGGGCGCATGGGGTCGCGCTCGATGCGCGTGACGGCCGTGTGCGTGTGCAGCCGGCCCTCGTCCGCCAGCGGCTCGGCCCAGGCATGGACCAGCGCGTCCATGGTGGGGGCGGCCACCCAGTGCGCCTCGCCCGGCATGCGCGTGGCCGTGGCCACGCGGCCCGCGGCGTCCAGCACGCGGATGGTGGTGGCGCTCCAGGCGCGGCACAGGCCGGGCACGGTGTCCAGGGCGCGCTGGAAGCGCGCGTCGCGCACGGTGAAGTACTGCGCGCCGGTATCGAAGCTGCCGAAGGGCGAGGCCAGCGCCGCCGTGCGTCCGCCGCTGTGGGGCGCCTTCTCGAACACGGTCACGGCGTGGCCCGCCTGGGCCAGCGTGCGCGCGCAGGCGATGCCCGCCATGCCGGCGCCGACGATGGCGAAGCGCCGCGCCGAGGCGGCGGGCATGCCGTGTTTCAACCGATTGCTGGAGCGGGGGCGGGATGCTGTCATGGCGGGCTTTCGTAAACACGTTCTCGGATAGCGATGACTCTACACGCGCCGCCCCTCGCCGCGCACACGGCTTCTCAGAAATGATGGTGATTTTCGAGCAGGGCCAGGCGCGTGGCCGGGCTTTGCAGCTGCGACAGCCACCATTGCAGGGCCCGCCCCGGGGCGGTGGCGCCGGGCCCGCCCCATTGGTAGTTCATGGGCACGGTGCGCGCCGGGCGCACCACTTCGCGCACCACCAGGTGGCCGGCCTCGACGTAGGGGCGCACCATGGGCTCGGGCAGGAAGCCGCCGCCCAGGCCGCGCAGCTGGGCCTGGATCTTGGCGCGCATGTTGTCCACGGTGAATACGTCCTGCCCCGCCAGGATGCCTATGGTGACGTTGCCGCGCCGCGCCGAGTCGGCCACGGCAATCAGGCGGTGCGCGCGCAGCGTGGCGTCGTCGATCGGCTCGGGCGCCCGCGCCAGCGGGTGGTGCGGGGCCACGACGAAGATGAAGCGCAGCTCGCCCAGCGGCGCGGACTGCAGGCCCGCCACGTTGGCGGAGCCGGTCACGCCGATGGCCAGGTCCGCGTGGCCCGAGGCCAGCGCCTCGGCCGTGCCGCTCAGGATGCCGTCGCGCCACTTGAGGCGCGTAGGCGGCCCGAGGGCGTAGAACGCCTCCACGAGCTCCAGCATGGTGGTGGGGGAGATCACGCCGTCCACCGACAGGGTCAGCTGCGGCTCCCAGCCCGTGGCCACGCGGCGCACGCGGTTGGCGATGGCGTCCACGTCCTCCAGCACGCGCCGGCCCTCGCGCAGCAGCTCCAGGCCGGCGTCGGTGGGGCGGGCCTGGCGCGCGCTGCGGTCGAACAGCAGCACGTCGAGCGCGTCCTCGATCTGGCGCACGCGGTAGGTCAGCGCGCTGGGCACCAGGCCCAATGCGCGTGCGGCCGCGGCGAAGCTGCCGGTCTCGGCAATGGCCTGCAGCATGGCGAGGTTGTCCGGGGTCAGCGCATCGCGGGTATTTTGCATGGTCTATCCATTGCTTGTTCAATTGGTTTGAATGATGCCTTCAAGCCCGCAGTCCCCGCAAGCGCCGGCGCGGGCCTACATTGGCGGGTATCTCAAGGAGCACTGCATGCTGACCATCCGCAAATCCCAGGACCGCGGCCATGCCGACCATGGCTGGCTCAACTCGTACCACAGCTTCTCGTTCGCGGGCTACCACGACCCGCGCCACATGGGCTGGGGCAACCTGCGCGTCATCAACGAAGACCGCATCGCCCCCGGCACGGGCTTCGGCACGCACGGCCACCGCGACATGGAGATCATCAGCTACGTGCTGTCGGGTGAGCTGGCGCACCAGGACAGCATGGGCAACGTGAAGGGCATACCGCCGGGCGACGTGCAGCGCATGAGCGCGGGCACGGGCGTGATGCACAGCGAGTTCAACCACGCCCAGGGCCAGGCCACGCATTTCCTGCAGATCTGGATCGAGCCCGACGTGCGCGGCATCGCGCCGAGCTACGACCAGGTGAGCGTGCCCGAGGCGGACAAGCGCGGCCGGCTGCGGCTCGTGGCCTCGCCCACGGGCGGGCCGGGCGTGGTGCGCATCCATGCCGATGCGTCGCTGCACGCGGGGCTGTTCGACGGGGCCGAGTGCGCCACGCTGGCGCTGGATCCGCAGCGCAAGGCCTACGTGCACCTGGTGCGCGGCGCGCTGCAGGTCAACGGCACGCCGCTGCAGGGCGGCGACGCGGCGCTGCTGGAGGGCGAGGCGCAGATCCGGCTGGACGGCGGCCGCGACGCGGAGGTGCTGGTGTTCGACCTGGCGCCGTGAGCGGGTTGCTATTCAATAGAGAGCTGGCAGCGCTTGCTGGACGGGCGCTGGAGGCCGATCTGGCTTGAAACTTCAGCCTCCGGCAGGCGGCTGCCACTTCCCGCCGATGAGCAGCTCGTGCGGCAGGAAGCGCGCCTTGTAGTTCATCTTGGGGCTTTGCTCTATCCAGTAGCCCAGGTAGACATGGGGCAGGCCCAGCGCGCGGGCCTGCTGCAGCTGCCACAGCACGTTGTAGGTGCCATAGCTCGCGCCCTCCTCGGGCTCGTAGAAGGTGTAGACGGCGGAGAGGCCATCCTCCAGCACGTCGAGGATAGACACCATCTTGAGCGCGCCGGGCCGGCCATGCGTGTCGGGCTCGCGGAATTCGACCAGCCGCGAGTTGACGCGGCTTTGCAGCAGGAACTGCGTGTACTGGTCGATGCTGTCGTGGTCCATGCCGCCGCCCGCGTGGCGCGCGGTCTGGTAGCGCAGGTACAGCTGGTAATGCTCGGGCACGTAGCACAGGCGCAGCACGCGCGCCTGCAGGCCGGCGTGGCGCCTCCAGGCGCGGCGCTGGCTGCGGTCGGGGCGGAACGGCTCGGCCAGCACGCGCAGCGGGATGCAGGCCTGGCAGCCCTCGCAGTGCGGGCGGTAGGTGAACATGCCGCTGCGCCTGAAGCCCCGCGCCACGAGGTCGGAGTACACGGCGTTCTGGATCAGGTGGCTGGGCGTGGCCACCTGCGAGCGCGCCTGCCGCTGTGGCAGGTAGCTGCACGGATAGGGCGCCGTGGCATAGAACTGCAGGCTTTGCAGCGGAAGGTCGTTGAGCTGGGTCACGCCGCGGAGGTCGGTGGCAAAAGCGCGTTCCAGTATACGGGCTCGAATCGCCAGTCGCAGGGGGGCTCTGCCCGGGCCCGGGCCACGTGGCGCAGGAACTGCGCGCGGCCGATCTCGCGCGCGCCCAGCGATGCCAGGTGGCCGGTGTTCTGCTGGCAGTCGATCAGCGCCACGCCCTCGCGCCGGCACAGGCAGACGAGCGCGGCCAGCGCGATCTTGGAGGCGTCGGTCGCGTGCGCGAACATCGACTCGCCGAACACCGCGCGCCCCAGCGCCACGCAGTACAGCCCGCCCGCCAGCCGGCCATCCATCCAGGTCTCCACGCTGTGCGCATGGCCCGCGGCGTGCAGCGCCTCGTAGGCCGCCACCATGCGCGGCACGATCCAGGTGCCGTCCTGGCCGGCGCGCGGCGTCTGCGCGCAGGCGCGGATCACGGCGGGGAAGTCGCTGTCGATGCGCACCTCGCAGCCCGGCGTGGCGCGAAACCGCTGCAGCACGCGGCGCAGCGAGCGGTGCAGGCGGAACTCCTGCACGTGCAGCACCATGCGCGGGTCGGGGCTCCACCACAGGATGGGCTGGCCCGCGCCGAACCACGGGAAGATGCCCTGCCGGTATGCCGCGAGCAGGTAGGGCACGTCCAGCTCGCCGCCGGCCGCGAGCAGCCCGGGGGCCGGGGATGCTGCGTCCCAGCTGCGGCTGGGGTGCGGGAAACCGTCGGGCGATTGGATCCAGGGCAGGGGAGAGGACACGCGAGGAGAGGAAAGCCGGCCAAGGCGGGCATTCTCTCCTGACAACGCCCTCAGGCCAGCGTATAGGCCGTTTTCACCGTGGTGTAGAACTCCTGCGCGTGGCGCCCCTGCTCGCGCGGGCCGTAGCTGCTGCCCTTGCGGCCGCCGAAGGGCACGTGGTAGTCCACGCCCGCCGTGGGCAGGTTGACCATCACCATGCCGGCCTGGCTGTGGCGCTTGAAGTGCGTGGCGTGCTTGAGGCTCGTCGTGGCGATGCCGGCCGACAGGCCGAACGGCGTGTCGTTGGCCACGGCCAGCGCCTCCTCGTAGTCCTTCACGCGGATCACGCTGGCCACGGGGCCGAAGACCTCCTCGCGGTTGATGCGCATGCCGGGGGCGGTGTCCACGAACAGCGTGGGCGCCATGAAGAAGCCCTGCCGGCCGCTGCCCGTGTGGCAGGCCACGCGCTCGCCGCCCGCGGCCAGCCGGGCGCCCTCGGCCCTGGCGACCTCCACGCAGGCCAGGTCCTGCTCCAGCTGCGCCTGGCTGACCACCGGGCCCATGTCGGTGCCGGCGGCGCGCGCGTCGCCCACCTTGATCCTGGCCAGGCGCGCCTGCAGCGCCTCGACGAAGGCGGGGTAGATCGCGTCGGTCACGATCAGGCGGCTGGACGCCGTGCAGCGCTGGCCGGTGGAATAGAAGCCGCTTTGCGCCGACAGCTCCACGGCTTGCTGCAGATCCGCATCGTCCAGCACCACCTGCGGGTTCTTGCCGCCCATCTCCAGCTGCACCTTCTTGCCGGTCTTCACGCAGGTTTCGGCGATGCCGCGGCCCACGCCCACCGAGCCGGTGAAGCTGATGGCCGCCACGCCGGGATGGTTCACCAGCGCCTCGCCGATCACGCGCCCGCGCCCCATGACGAGGTTGAACACGCCGGCCGGGATGCCGCTTCGGTGGATGATCTCGGCCAGCGCCCATGCGCAGCCCGGCACCAGGTCGGCGGGCTTCAGCACCACGCAGTTGCCGAAGGCCAGGGCCGGGGCGATCTTCCAGGCGGGAATGGCGATGGGGAAGTTCCACGGCGTGATGAGGCCCACCACGCCGATGGGCTCGCGCGTGATCTCCACGCCGATGCCGGGGCGCACGGACGGGACCGTCTCGCCCGCCAGGCGCAGGCATTCGCCGGCGAAGAACTTGAAGATCTGGCCCGCGCGCGCCACTTCGCCGATGGCCTCGGGGCGGGTCTTGCCCTCCTCGCGCGCGAGCAGGTCGCCGAGCTCTTCCTTGCGCGCCAGGATCTCGTTGCCGATCCTGTCCAGCGCGTCGTGGCGCGCCTGGATGCCCGAGGTGCTCCAGGCCGGGAACGCGGCCGTGGCCGCGGCGACGGCGGCCTGCACGTCGGAGGCTGAGCCCTGGGCGTATTCGCCGATGACGTCGGCGAGGTCGCTGGGGTTGGTGTTGGGGGCATGGGACGCGCCGGGCGTCCACTCGCCGCCGATCAGGTTGTGGTGCTGTGTCATGGTGTCTTGAAGGTTTTTTGGCCTCCAGCGCCCGCTGGGCGGGCGATGGCAGCTATCGAAATGGGAGTGCGGTCAGCGCACCATGCAGGGGCGCTTGTTGTCGAAGGCCCAGCCCGGGATCAGATACTGCATGGCCAGGACGTCGTCGCGCGCGCCCAGGCCATGCTCCTGGTACAGGGCGTTGGCCCGCTGCAGCGCGGCGCGGTCCACGGTCACGCCCAGGCCCGGGGTCTGCGGCACCTCGACGAAGCCGCCTTTGATTTGCAGCGGGTTCTGGGTGAGGAACTGGCCGTCCTGCCAGATCCAGTGCGTGTCGATGGCCGTGACCTTGCCGGGCACGGCGGCGGCCACGTGGGTGAACATGGCCAGCGAGATGTCGAAGTGGTTGTTGGAGTGCGAGCCCCAGGTGAGCCCCCAGTCGCGGCAGGTCTGGCCCACGCGCACGCTGCCCGCCATGGTCCAGAAATGCGGGTCGGCCAGCGGGATGTCCACCGACTGCAGCGCGAGCGCGTGCACCATCTGGCGCCAGTCGGTGGCGATCATGTTGGTGGCCGTGGGCAGGCCGGTGGCGCGGCGGAATTCGGCCATGACTTCGCGGCCCGAGAAGCCGCCCTCGGCGCCGCAGGGGTCCTCGGCGTAGGCGAGCACGCCGCGCATGTCGCGCATCAGGCGGATGGCGTCTCTCAAAAGCCAGCCGCCGTTGGGGTCCAGCGTCACGCGGGCCTGGGGGAAGCGCCGGGCCAGGGCGGCGGCGGCCTCGACCTCCTGCTCGCCGGCGAGCACGCCGCCCTTGAGCTTGAAGTCGTTGAAGCCGTAGCGCGCGTGCGCGGCCTCGGCCTGGCGCACTATGGATTCGGGCGTCATGGCCTCCATGTGGCGCACCTGGGTCCAGTCGTCGGTGCCGCTCTTGTCCTCGCCGGGCTTCACGTAGGGCAGGCCGGTCCTGTCGCTGGGGCCGACGAAGAACAGGTAGCCCAGCATCTCCACGCGCTCGCGCTGCTGGCCCTCGCCGAGCAGCGCGGCCACGGGCACGCCCAGGTGCTGGCCCAGCAGGTCCAGCAGCGCCGATTCCACGGCCGTGACGGCGTGCACGCCGATGCGCAGGTCGAAGGTCTGCAGGCCGCGCCCGCCCGCGTCGCGGCCTTCCAGGTTCTTCTGCACCTGCTGCAGCAGCTGCAGGCGCCGGCCGATGGACTGGCCGACGAGCACGCGCCTGCTGTCCTCCAGCGCCTGGCGTATGCCTTCGCCGCCCGGCACCTCGCCCACGCCGGTGCGGCCGGCGCTGTCGTGGATGAGCACGACGTTGCGCGTGAAGAAGGGTGCATGCGCGCCGCTCAGGTTCATCAGCATGCCGTCGCGGCCGGCGACGGGGATGACTTCGATGTCGGTGATGGTGGGTGTCTGGGTCATGGCGGGTACGAGGGTGTGGGGTGGAAGGGGCGTCAGGCGGCCTGCGCCTGCCGGGCCGCGGCGGCCTCGGCGGACCAGGGCACCTCGGCCACGGGGTGGCCGGCGGCGAGGCAGTGCGCGAGGTTCTCCAGCACCAGGTCGGCCATGGCGCGCCGGGTCTCGTGCGTGCCGCTGGCGATGTGCGGCGCCAGCACCACGTTGTCCAGCGCCAGCAGCGCGGGCAGGGGGCGGGGCTCGTCCTCGAACACGTCCAGGCCCGCACCTGCGATGCGCCCGCCCTGCAGCGCGGCGGCCAGCGCGGCTTCATGAACAACGCTGCCGCGCGCCACGTTGACGAGGAAACCGTTGGGGCCGAGCGCGTCGAGCACCTCGGCATCCACCAAGTGGCGCGTGCCCTCGCCGCCGGCGGCGGTGACGACCAGGAAGTCCGCCCAGCGCGCAAGATCCAGCAGCGAGGGCAGGTACCGGTGGGGCGAGCCTTCGACGGGGCGCCGGTTGTGGTAGGCCACCTGCATGTCGAAGCCGGCCGCGCGCCGCGCCACGGCACTGCCTATGCGGCCCATGCCGAAGATGCCCAGGCGCTTGCCGCTGGCGCGCGTGTGTACGCCGAAGCGCTGGCGGCTCCAGTCGCCGCGGCGCACGAAGCGGTCGGCCGCGGACAGGCCGCGCGCCGCGTCGAGCAGCAGGGCGAAGGCCATGTCGGCCACGCAGTCGTCGAGCACGCCGGGGGTGTAGCCCACGCGCGCGCCGCGGCGCAGCAGCGCCTGCCGGTCCAGCGCGTCGAAGCCCACGCCGAAGCTGCTCACGTACCTGAGGTGGGGCAGGGCGTCGACCACGTGGGCGGGCAGGCCCATGGCGGCGGAGGTGACCACGCAGCCGAACGTGGCGCCGTGCCCGGCCAGGAAGCGGGCGGGGTCGGCCTGCTCGCTGAGCACGGCCACGTCGTAGCGCTCGGCCAGTTCGCGGTCGAGCGCGGGCAGGGGCATCCTGCCGTACTGGAGGATGCGGGGAAGGGGTTGCGTCATGGAGTGTGGGGCGGGGTCAGTCCGCCGTGATCCTGCGGGTCTCGATCAGCGTCTTCCAGCGCGCGTACTCGCGCGCCTGGAAGGCCGCGAACTCCTCGGGCGTGTTGGCCACGATCTCCATGCCCTGCTCGGCCAGGCGCTTCTTCAGCGCCGGCTCGCCGATGGCCTGGATGGCGGCGTCGGCCAGCTTCTTCTTCACCTCGGTGCTCAATCCCCTGGGGGCGGCCAGGCCCTGCCAGGAATAGATCTCGGCGCCCTTCACGCCGGCCTCGGCCAGCGTGGGCACGTCGGGCAGCACGGGCGAGCGCTTGTCGCCGGTGACGGCGATCGCATGCAGCTTGCCGGCGCGGATGTGCGGAAGCACGGCGTTCACGTTCTGGAACGAGAAGTCCACCTGGCCGCCCAGCAGGTCGTTGATGGCCGGCGCGCCGCCCTTGTAGGGGATGTGCAGGCCCGAGGTGCTGCTCTGCTGCCAGAACAGCTCGGCCGAGAGGTGGTCCGACGAGCCGTTGCCCGAGCTGGCGAAGCTGATCTTGCCGGGCTGGGCCTTGAGCGCGGCGATCACATCGGCCACGGTGCGCGCCTTCTGCGCGGGCGAGGCCACGAGCACGTTGGGTGCCTGCACGGGCAGGCTGATGTAGTCGAAGTCCTTGACCGCGTCGTACGGGATGTTCTTCACGAGATGCGGCGCGATCACGAAGGGGCCGAGCGATGCCACGAGGAGCGTGTAGCCGTCGGGCGCGGCGCGCTTGACCGCGGTGGCGCCTATGGTGCCCGTGGCGCCGGGGCGATTGTCCACCACGAAGGGCTGGCCCAGCTTCTCGCCCATGTGCTGCGCCATGGCGCGGGCGATCATGTCGGTGGAGCCGCCCGCCGGGAAGGGCACGATGACGTTCACGCTCTTCTCGGGCCACGCGGCCGCGGCGGACAGGGCCACGCTGGCCGCGAGGGCCATGAGGATCTTCTTCATTGGTCTGCTCCTTGTGTGTGTTCTTGCAATGGAGGCGGCCCCGCTCCGCGTCAGGCCTGCTCGACCTTGCGGATCAGCGCGGCCAGCATCTCGACCTCGTCGGGCTGGAGGTCCGCCAGCGGCGGGCGCACCGGGCCCGCGGGGTGGCCCACGATGCGCGCGCCGGCCTTGATGATGCTCACGGCGTAGCCCGCGCTGCGGTTGCGGATCTTCAGGTAGGGCATGAAGAAGTCCTTGAGCAGCTGGTGCTGGGTGGCCTGGTCGTCGTTCTTCACGGCCTCGTAGAAGCGCATGGCCGTCCTGGGGATGAAGTTGAAGACGGCCGACGAGTACACGGGCGTGCCCAGCGCCTTGTAGGCCGCGGCGTAGACCTCGGCCGTGGGCAGGCCGCCCAGGTAGGCCAGGCGGTCGCCCATGGCGAGGAACATGCTGGCCATGCCCTCGATGTCGCCCACGCCGTCCTTGAAGCCCACCAGGTTGGGGTTGCGCTCGCACAGGCGCGCCACGGTCTCGGGCGTGTAGCGGCTCACGCCGCGGTTGTAGATGATCACGCCGAAGTCCACGCTCTTGCACACGGCCTCCACGTGGGCGGCCAGGCCTTCCTGGCTGGCCTCGGTCATGTAGTGCGGCATGAGCAGGATGCCGTGCGCGCCGGCCTTCTCCGCCGCCTGGGCGCATTCGATGGCGAAGCGCGTGGGTCCGCCCGCGCCGGCGATGATGGGCACCTTGCCCCGGCAGGTGTCCACCGCGGTCTGGATGATGGCGGGGTACTCGCCGGCCGTGAGCGAGAAGTACTCGCCCGTGCCGCCCGCGGCGAACAGGGCGCTGGCGCCGAACGGGGCCAGCCATTCCAGGCGTGCGGCATAGCTCTTGGCATCGAAGTCGCCGTTGGCATCGAAGTCGGTGATGGGGAACGACAGCAGGCCGGAGCTCATCACGTTCTTGAGGTCTTGGGGAGTCATGTCAGTCTTTCTTTGGGGGCCGCTGCGCGGCGGGTTGGGGGCGATGGGGGAAATGGATGCGTGGATGAGGCGTCAGTCGAGCTGCAGCTTTTCCTGCTGCACCACCTTGGACCAGCGGGCGCGCTCGGCGGCGAAGAACCTGTCCACCTCGGCGGGCGACATGGTCACCACCTCGGCGCCCTGGCCGGCCAGGCGCGCGCGCACCTCGGGGTTGCGGATGGCGGCGACCAGCGTTTCGCTCAGGCGTTTGACGATGGCCGGCGGCGTGCCCGCGGGCAGCATCACGCCCTGCCAGGTGCCGGTCTCGTAGCCCGCCACGCCCTGCTCGGCGATGGTGGGCACGCTGCCGATCAGCGGCATGCGCTCGCGCTTGGACACGCCCAGCAGCTTGAGCTTGCCGCTCTGCACGTGGGGGTAGGTGGCCAGCATGCCGTTCATGAGCACCTGGGTCTGGCCGGCCACCGTGTCCTGCACCGACTGCACGCCGCCCTTGTAGGGCACGTAGACCCACTTGGCGCCCGTGGCGCGGGCCAGCTCCACGCCGGCCAGGTGCGGCGCGCTGCCCGTGGCGGTGACGGCGAAGTTCAGGTCGCTGGTCTTGGACAGCTCCACCAGCTCCTTGAGGCTGTTCGCCTTGACCGAGGGGTGGACCACCAGCAGGTGGGGCGAATAGGCCAGCATGGCCGCGCCGCGCAGGTCCTTGGACGGGTCGAACGCGAGCTTGGTGTAGACGGAGGGGCTGATGGCCAGCGCGCCCAGGTCGCACAGCAGCAGGGTGTAGCCGTCGGGCGCGGACTTGGCCACGAAGTCGGCGCCCAGGTTGCCGTTGGCGCCGGGCTTGTTCTCCACGATCACCGGCTGCTTGAGCGCTTCCGACAGCTGCTGGCTGATGGAGCGGGCGATGATGTCCGAGCTACCGCCCGGAGGGTAGGGCACGACGATCTTCAGGGGGCGGCCGGGCCATTGGTCGGCGGCCTGGGCGCCGGGAGCCAGCGCGGCGGCGCACAGGCTGGCGAGGGCGACGGCGGCGGCGCGGCGGGTGAGGGGATTGTGGGGCATGCGGCGTGTCTCCTGTGGATAGTTATACGTCATCATACAACACATGACGAGTGGCGCAAGCGGTATTTCATGCCGGCGCGGCTTTTCGTTGTGCGCCGAGGGTTTGCAGGGGGCGAGTCATGCAGGAGGCCGAGCACTCTCCCGCAAGGGGAGAGGGCGCCCCCTCCGCCGGCAGAGGTCAGGGCCTTGATGAGGATGCGGCCCGGGGCCTGCTCACGAAGGCGTGCTCGCCCGCTGCGCCAGCCGCAGCCGCTCGCGCGAGTTGGTCAAGTGGATGCGCATGGCCGCGCGGGCCGAGTCGGCGTCCTGGCGCTCGATGGCGTTGTAGATCTCCTCGTGCTCGCGGTTCACGCGGCGCAGGTAGTCGGGGGCGTGCGCGGGCGACTGCAGCGAGGTGATGCGCGTGCGCGGGATCAGCAGTGCGCCGAAGTGCGCCAGGATGTCCTTGAAATACCGGTTGCCCGTGGCCTGGGCGATGCCCAGGTGGAACGCCATATCGTGCGTGATGGTGTCGCCGCCGCTGGCCGCGTGGCGCTCGAAGGCCTGCAGCGCCTCGCGCAATGTCTTCAGGTGCTCGTCGCTGCGGCGCTGGGCGGCCAGGCCGGCGGCCTCGGTCTCCAGGCTGATGCGCAGCTCCAGCACGGCCAGCACGTCCACCGACTCGCTCAGCTCGCGCGCGTCGAGGGTCAGGCCCGAGCCCTCCCGCGCGGGCAGCACGAAGGTGCCTATGCCATGGCGCGTCTCCACCAGCCCCGCGGCCTGCAGCTTGGACAGGGCCTCGCGCACCACGGTGCGGCTCACGTCGTAGCTGTGCACCAGCTCGGATTCGGTGGGCAGCTTCTCGCCTTCGCGCAGCAGACCCTGGCGGATCTTGTTCTCGAACTCTTCGGACAGCAGGTTCGCCAGGCTGCGCCCTCCGCCACGGCCGGCCTTGCCGCGCAGCGAGGATTGGGACAAGGCCGCGGAGGGGAGGGGTTCGGGTAATCCCGTGGTTGGGGCGTTCATGCATTCCATCATAATCCGTTGCAAGTCATCAGACGACATACCTCATGCAGACATCCCACGCGATCCGCCACATCCGCATCACGCCCATTGCCTTCCGCGATCCGCCGCTGCTCAACGCGGCGGGCATCCACGAACCCTGGGCGCTGCGCTCCATCATCGAGATCGAGACGGCCTCGGGCCTTGTCGGCATCAACGAGAGCTATGGCGACCAGCCCATGCTCGACGCGCTAGCCAAGGCCGCGCCGGCGCTGCAAGGGCTCTCGCCCTGGGCGCTCAATGAGATGGAGCGCCGCGTCGCGGCCCTGGTCGCGCCGCCCCGGCAGACGGCCTCGGAGTTCCTGGGCCGGCAGGTGTCGCTGGCGCCGGGCACCCATGTCTCCAAGACGGTGGCCAAGGTGGTCAGCGCGTTCGAGGTGGCCATGCTCGACCTGCAGGGCCAACTGGCCCGGGCGCCGGTCGTCGACCTGCTGGGCGGCGCGGCGCGCGAGGCCGTGCCCTTCTCGGCCTACCTGTTCTACAGGTACGCCGAGCACATCGGCAAGCCTTATGGGCCAGATTCTTCGCCCGACGCCTGGGGCGAGGCGCTCACGCCGCCGCAGCTCGTCGCCCAGGCGCGGCGCATGATTGACCAGTACGGCTTCAAGAGCATCAAGCTCAAGGCCGGGGCCCTGCCGCCCGAGCAGGAGGCCGCGGGCATCCTGGCGCTGGCCGAGGCCTTCCCCGGCACGCCGCTGCGCATAGACCCCAACGGCAACTGGACGGTTCAGACCAGCCTGAAGATCGTGCGGCAGCTGCGCGGCGTGCTGGAGTACTACGAGGACCCGGCCCCGGGCCTGGACGGCATGGCCGCCGTGGCGCGCGAGTGCGACGTGCCGCTGGCCACCAACATGGTGGTGACCGACTTCGCCGAGTTCCGCAGCAACGCCGAGATGGGCTGCCCCGTGAAGATCGTGCTGAGCGACCACCACTACTGGGGCGGCCTGCGCGCCACGCAGCGCCTGTCCACGCTGTGCAAGACCTTCGACCTGGGCCTGTCCATGCACAGCAACTCGCACCTGGGTATCAGCCTGGTGGCCATGGCACACCTGTGCGCCAGCGTGCCGCTGCTTACCTATGCCTGCGACACGCACTACCCCTGGCAGGACGAGGAGGTCGTCGAGGGCGGCCGCCTGCGCTTCGAGCAGGGCAGCCTGCGCGTGCCCACCGCGCCGGGCCTGGGTGTGACGCTGGACCGCGAGGCGCTTGCCCGCCTGCACGACAACTACCTGCGCTGCGGCATCCGCAACCGCGACGACCTCGCGCAGATGCGCAAGTACGACCCGGCCTTCACCGGCCGGCAGCCCCGCTTTTGAGATTTCTCCAGGAGACGACCCACCATGCAACGCCGCACCTTCATCCACCACACCCTCGCCGCCAGCGCCGCGCTGCTGGGCGGCTCGCAGGCCATGCCCGCCATGGCGCAGGCCCCCTGGCCCACGGGCAAGGCCATCACCTACGTGGTGCCCTTTCCGCCCGGCGGCAACACCGACACGCTGGCGCGCGTGATCGCCCAGCCCCTGGGCCAGGCGCTGGGCACGCCCGTGGTCATCGACAACAAGGGCGGCGCCGGCGGCAGCATAGGCTCGGCCCTTGCCGCGCGCGCGCCGGCCGACGGCTACACCATCCTCGGCGGCACCATCAGCTCGCACGCCATCAACGTGAGCCTGTACGCCAAGCTGGACTACGACCCCATCAAGTCCTTCACGCCCGTGGCCATGCTGGGCTCCGGCCCGCTGGTGCTGGTGGTGCCGGCGGCCAGCCCCTACAAGACGCTGGACGACGTGCTGGCCGCGAGCAAGGCCAAGGCCGCGGCGGGCGGGCTGTCCTCGGCCTCGCCGGGCACGGGCACATCGCCGCACATGGCGCTGGAGCTGCTGGCCTACCAGTCGGGCGTGAAGTTCACGCACGTACCCTACAAGGGCAGCGGCCCGGCCGTGCAGGACGTGATCGGCGGCCAGGTGGACATGATGTTCGACACCACGCTGATCGTCGGCCCCCACATCCAGTCCGGCAAGCTGCGCCCCATCGCCGTGACCAGCTCCAGGCGCCTGGAGTCGCTGCCCGACGTGCCCACCATCGCCGAAGCGGGCCAGAAGGGCTTCGACATGGGCTCCTGGCAGGCGGTGTTCGCCCCCGCGGGCACGCCCAAGGCCATCGTGGACCGGCTGCATGCCGAGATCATGAAGATCGTCGCCACGCCCGAGGTGCAGGCGCGCCTCAAGAGCTTCGGCATGATCCCCTCCACCATGACCCCCGCCGAGCTCGGCGCCTACCAGAAGGCCGAGGTGGCCAAGTGGGCGCAGGTGATCAAGGCGGCGGGCATCAAGGCCGATTGAGCCGTATCCATGACGATGCCCGTGGCGAGATGACAGTGCGATGAATACCCGAGCCCCGCTTTCCATCACCATGCACCCGGCGGACAACGTCGCCATCGTCGCCAACGACGGCGGCCTGCCCGCGGGCGCCGTGCTGCCCGGCGGCCTTGTGCTGCTCGACAGGGTGCCCCAGGCGCACAAGGTGGCGCTGGCCGACATCCCCGAGGGCGGCGCGGTGCGCCGCTACAACGTGGCCATAGGCTATGCGCTGCGGCCCATACCGGCCGGCAGCTGGGTGCACGAGCGCCTGCTCAGGATGCCCGATGCGCGCGCGCTGGATGGCCTGCCCGTCGCCACCGTCCGCCCCGCGCCGCAGGAGCCGCTGGCCGGCTACACCTTCGAGGGCTACCGCAACGCCGACGGATCCGTGGGCACGCGCAACATCCTGGCCATCACGCAGACGGTGCAGTGCGTGGCCGGGGTGACGGCCTTTGCCGTGCAGCGCATCAAGGCCGAGCTGCTGCCCAGGTACCCCCACGTGGACGACGTGGTGGCGCTGGAGCACGGCTACGGCTGCGGCGTCGCCATCGACGCGCCGGACGCCGCGGTGCCCATACGCACGCTGCGCAACATCAGCCTGAACCCGAACTTCGGCGGCGAGCTGATGGTGGTGAGCCTGGGCTGCGAGAAGCTGCAGCCCGAGCGCCTGCTGCCGCCGGGCAGCATTCCGCTGGTCGACGAGCGCAACGTGGCCGACGTGGGCGCCAGCGCCGATTCGGTGCTGGACGTGGTGTGCCTGCAGGACGAGGCGCATGTCGGCTTCATGTCCATGGTCGAGTCCATCATGCGCCAGGCCGAGGAGCACCTGGAGCGCCTGAACGCGCGCCGGCGCGAGACGGTGCCGGCCAGCGAGCTGGTGGTGGGCGTGCAGTGCGGCGGCAGCGACGCCTTCAGCGGCGTGACGGCCAACCCGGCCGTGGGCTTGTGCGCCGACCTGCTGGTGCGCGCCGGCGCCACCGTGATGTTCAGCGAGGTGACGGAGGTGCGCGACGGCATCGACCAGCTCACCGCGCGCGCCGCCACGCCCGAGGTGGCGCAGGCCCTGATCGACCAGATGGCCTGGTACGACGCCTACCTGGCGCGCGGCCGCGTGGACCGCAGCGCCAACACCACGCCGGGCAACAAGAAGGGCGGGCTGTCCAACATCGTCGAGAAGGCCATGGGCTCCATCGTCAAGAGCGGCAGCGCGCCGATCTCGGGCGTCGTCGCCCCGGGCGAGCGGGCGGCGCGAAAGGGCCTGCTCTACGCCGCCACGCCGGCCAGCGACTTCATCTGCGGCACGCTGCAGCTGGCCGCGGGCATGAACCTGCACGTCTTCACCACCGGGCGCGGCACGCCCTACGGCCTGGCCGCGTGCCCGGTCATCAAGGTGGCCACGCGCAGCGACCTGGCGCGGCGCTGGCACGACCTGATGGACGTGAACGCCGGCCGCATCGCCGACGGCGAGGCCAGCATCGAGGACGTGGGCTGGGAACTGTTCCACCTCATGCTCGACGTGGCCAGCGGCCGCAGGAAGACCTGGGCGGAGCAGTGGAAGCTGCACAACCAGCTGGTGCTGTTCAACCCCGCGCCGGTGACCTGAGCAGGCTCATTGCTCCCGAAATGAGAGCTTGCAGCGCTTGCTGGACGGGCACTGCAGGGCAAAAAGGCTTGAAGCCTCAGTCCTCCACGTACCACGCGTCCTTGAGCGCGCTCACCGCGGCCTCTGCCACCTCGGGCTGGGCGGCCAGCCAGGCCTGCGTGGCCTGGCGGTCGTCCTCGGTGGCGGAGCCGCGCGCGAACGCCGTGACGAAGCCCTCGCGCACCCAGCCGGCGGCGGCCAGGTTGCGGGGCACGAGCAGCTCGCGCACGAAGCGGTCCATCAGCGCCTCCTCCTGCTCGGGCGCCAGGGCCTGCCGGACTTTCAGCTCGTACTCGAAGCCGAACTCCTGGAATTCGCCCACGCGCATCTTCTTGCGAAGGCGGCGGCTGCGCGCTTTGTTGGGTGGCAGGGCCATGTGAAAAACTCCTTGAATGCAAAAAATCAGATGCCCAGCACCTTGGCCACGTAGTCCGCGTCCTTGTCGCCGCGGCCCGAGAGGTTGACCAGGATGTGCTGGTCCTTCGGCAAGCCGGGCGCCACGCGCATGGCCCAGGCCACGGCGTGGGCGCTCTCCAGCGCCGGGATGATGCCCTCCACGCGCGAGAGCCGCATGAACGCATCCAGGCATTCCTTGTCGGTCGCCGCCTCGTACTGCACGCGGCCGATGTCCTTGAGGTAGCTGTGCTGCGGCCCCACGCCGGGATAGTCCAGGCCCGAGGCGATGCTGTGCACGGCGGCCGGAACGCCGGGGGCGTCCTCCAGCACGTAGCACTTCATGCCGTGGATCTCGCCGGGCTTGCCCATGCTCAGCGTCGCCGCGTGGCGGCCGGGCTTGTCCGTGCCTTCGCCCGAGGGCTCCACGCCCACGAGCTTCACGCCGGCGTCTTCCAGGAAGGCTGTGAAGATGCCCATGGCGTTGCTGCCGCCGCCCACGCAGGCCGCCACGTAGTCGGGCAGGCGGCCGTGCTTCGCCTGGAACTGCTCGCGCGCCTCGCGGCCGACGATGCTCTGGAAGTCGCGCACCATCATCGGGAACGGGTGCGGGCCGACGACCGAGCCGATGGCGTAGAGGTAGTCGGTGGGGTTGGTCAGGTACTCCTCGAAGGCGCTGTCCACGGCTTCCTTCAGCGTGGCGGCGCCGCGCGTCACCGCCACCAGCTTGCAGCCGAGGATGCGCATCTTGGTGACGTTGGGGTGTTCCTTCTCGATGTCCACCTGGCCCATGTGGATCTCGCACGGAATGCCCACCAGCGCGCAGGCCGTGGCCAGCGCCACGCCGTGCTGGCCGGCGCCGGTCTCGGCGATCACCTTCTTCTTGCCCATGAACTTGGCCAGCAGCGCCTCGCCCAGGCAGTGGTTGATCTTGTGCGCGCCGGTGTGGTTCAGGTCCTCGCGCTTGAGGTGGATCTGCGCGCCGCCGAGCTGCGCCGACAGCCGCCTGGCGTGGAAGATCGGGCTGGGCCGGCCCACGTAGTCGGCGAACAGCTGCGCCAGCTCGTCCTGGAAGTCCTGCCGGCGGGTGATCTCGGCGTAGGCGGCGGCAATATCGTCCATGGCCTGCTTGAGGTGCGGCGGCACCAGTTGGCCGCCATAGGGGCCAAAGAAGCCCTGGGCGTCGGGCATGGGGGCGAAGTCGGTAGAGGCAGTCATCGCGGTGGAGGAGGGTGGTTGAATTGGGAAGGGCCTGCGGGGCGCAGGCCGGCGGCACGGCGCAATATACGCGCAGATCCATCACATTCCGGGCCGCGCGCCGCCAGGGTTGTCCCGATGGGCGCCAGAATCCAGCCATGCACCTGAAGCCCTACGAAAGCGTGGACGGCGTGCCGTTCACCGCCACGCGCGAAGACATCGCCCGCGCCCGCGGCCGGCCGCGCAGCGAGGAACGCAACGGCGTGGGCCTGACCGCGCTGGACTATGGCGACGTGGTCTACCGCTTCCAGGATGGCGGCAGGCTGGAGGAAATCACCGCCCGCGCCCGGGCGCTGCACCTGGGCACCGTGGCCGTCCCGTTCGCCAGCCTGGCCGCCTTCGTGCGGGCGGGCGACGATGCGGCCTTCGAGCGCGCGGGTTTTCTCGTTAGCCCGCGCTACGGCATCGCCTTCGTGCCCGGAGAGCCCTGCTGGGTGACTGCGCTGGCGCGGCACTGCCTGCCGCAGTGGGAGGCCATGGGGGCTTGAGGGGGTCCGATCCGACTCATGTTTGTCGAATGCAATGACGGCATTCGACTACGGCAGTCAGGCGTTCTCGGCGGGTATGCCGGCATCGGCGGGTACGGAAGCCTGCGCAACCGTTGAGGCATCGGGTGCAGAACCCTTGGCGAGCTTGCGCTGGTTTTTTTCTTCCTTCTTTTTCTTTTTCTCAAGTTCGCGCTGACGTTTTTCGAATGAATAATTGGGCTTGGCCACGCACACCTCACAGGAATTTGGCTTTGAGGACCATGATACCACCGGGCCTGCCTGAATCCTTGGGTGCATACCCGGCTCCTTGCGGCCACGCTGGACCGGCTCGGGTGTCGAATCGGATTCGATGGCCGGAAATGGTATGGGAAAAGAACAGTATGCTATGAAAAACAGAGCCGTTGGCACTGAATGGCGAAATGCCGGAAGGCCGTCTGGCAAGAAGCAGTGCCCATGGGCGGGCCCGGTCGGCAGGTGTACGGCGACGGGTCTATCCCTCAATCCTGTCCAGCCCCGTCTTTGTAAAACAGCGCATCGTACTGAAAGAACGGCACTTCATCGGTCAGGTTGGATTTCCTGATTGGGGAAATGATCTTGTTCTTGTAGCCATGGGATGACATGAGCCTGAAAAGCTCTTCTTTCGACGATCCAAGCTGTCGCAGGGTATTTTCTGATATTTCGCAAATCACGTCTGGAGCATCCGGCCGCGATAGAATCGCAGAGGCCCCTTTCAATGCCAGGACTTCGGCGCCCTCGATGTCGATTTTGATGAGTCTGATGGGCTGGGTGGACAGCTGGCTGTCCAATGTGTCGAGCTGAACGGAAAATTTCTCCCCCGAGCCTTCTCGTAAAGAGCCGCCGCCAATATTCGATGCATTGGCCACATGGAATTCGGCAATGCCGCGCTTGTCGGCCAGGCCGACGGGCCGGACATCTATGTTTTGCCTCTTGTTGATTTCAATGTTTCTATTCAGCTGCGCAAGGCACGTGGGATTGGGCTCGAATGAAATGACTTTGCTGCAGATTTGCGATGCCAGCAATGAAAAATATCCGACATTTGCCCCTATGTCGATAAAGACATCGTCTGCTTTAAGTCTCGACAAGATTGCACGGCCAACGTCGTCGTCCCACCGGCCCGTCACGAAAATCGTATGCTGGATGAAGTCCCTGGTGTTCAGGTGCATCAGGAAGTCGTAACTTGTCCGTGCGACGGTCTCTATGTTGCGGGTCCGCTCGTTTAACCACTGCGAAAAACGCCACTTGCCGGCTTCCAGGGGGAATCGGCGCATGTACAGGAGCAGAAGATTCACGCCGATATTATTGATGGGCATTATTTTCAGTTCCTTTTGCAGGATCGGCCATGTTCTTCTCTGGGACATGGCGCGGCAGACAAATCGAGAAAGAAAACACAATGCCCTTCATCCAGATAAAAAAGGCGCCGTAGCACATGCTACAGCGCCCGTTCTGCGGAGGGTTTACAGAAAAACCCGACTCACCCCTTTTTCTGCAGCATCTTGATCACGCTGGAGAAATCCTCCCCCCCGTGCCCCGCGAGGCTGTGCGCCGCGTAGAGCGCGCGCGCCAGCCCGCCCAGGGGCGTGGAGGCCTTCACGGCGGCGGCGTTTTCCTGGGACAGGCCCAGGTCCTTGAGCATCAGGTCGGTGCCGAAGCCGCCGGTGTAGCCGCGCGTGGCGGCGCTGGCCTCCTGCACGCCGGGGTAGGGGTTGTAGACTTCCAGCGCCCAGTTGCCGCCGGAGCTGCGGCGCATGATCTCGCTGAGCACCTTGGGGTCGAGGCCGTTGGCCACGCCCAGCGAGATGGCCTCGCTGGTGCCGATCATCAGGATGCCCAGCAGCATGTTGTTGCAGATCTTGGCCGTCTGGCCCGCGCCCACGGCTCCGGCGTGGAAGATGTTCTTGCCCATCTTTTCGAGCAGCGGGCGCGCGCGCTCCAGGTTGGCGTCGCTGCCGCCGACCATGAAGGTGAGCGTGCCCGCGATGGCGCCGCCGGTGCCGCCCGAGACGGGCGCGTCGATGAAGGCGATGCCTGCGGCCTCAAGCGCCTTGGCGACCTTCTGGCTGGTGGCGGCGGCGATCGTGGAGCTGTCGATCACCAGCGTGCCCTTGGCGATGTGCTGCAGCAGGCCGCCCTGGCTGTCCTTGCCCAGGTACAGGCCCTCCACGTGCTGGCTGGCGGGCAGCATGCTGATGACGGCCTCGGCGCCCTGCACGGCGTCCTGGGCGCTGGCGGCGACCTGCAGGCCCTGGGCCTTGACCTGGGCGCAGGCGTCCGCGCTCAGGTCGAAGGCCTTGATGGCGTGGCCGGCCTTGTGCAGGTTGATGGCCATGGGGGCGCCCATGTGGCCCAGGCCGATGAATGCGATTTGCATGGTGGGTCTCCTGTGGTGAATGAAGGGTGACTAGCGGGAAGGGGGAGGCGCGGAGCGCCGGGGCGTGGCCTTGGCCTGCGGGTTGTAGGCCAGGGCGGCGTCTATCCAGTGGCGCCACTGGGCGCGCGTGGCGTAGGCGGCGGGCGTGACCCAGAAGTAGCCGGACATGCCGCCGCGCGGGTCCAGCTCGCGCAGGCCGGGGGTTTCGGCGATGGCCGCGTGCTGCTGCGGCGGCAGGCGCACCAGCAGCTCGTCGCCCTTGACGGCCAGGCAGAGCTTGCCGTCCACCATGAAGGCGTGGCTGCCGAAGAGCTGGCGTTCCTCCACGTGTGCCCGCGCGTCCAGGCGCTCGGCCAGGGCGTCCTGTACGGCGGCGATCAGGTGCAGCGTTTCGTCGGACAGGGGGCGGGCGGGCATGGTGGTATGTGGTTGAAAAGGCCACCAGCGCCCGTCCATAAAGCGCTGGCAGCTCTCTTATCGATAGCTATCGGATGGCATCCGGCGCGTCGCCGTCGAGCATGCGCCGGCCGATGATGACGCGCATGATCTCGTTCGTGCCCTCCAGGATCTGGTGCACGCGCGCGTCGCGCAGCAGGCGCTCCAGCGGGTATTCGCGGATGTAGCCGTAGCCGCCGTGCAGCTGCAGCGCCTCGTTGACCACGTTGAAGCCCGCGTCGGTGGCGAAGCGCTTGGCCATGGCGCAGTAGGTGGAGGCGTCGCGCGCGCCGGCGTCGAGTTTGCTGGCGGCCAGGCGCACCATCTGGCGCGCGGCGACGAGCTCCGTGGCCATGTCGGCCAGCTTGAACTGCAGTGCCTGGAAGCTCGCGATGGGCTTGCCGAACTGCTTGCGTTCCTGCATGTAGCGCTGGGCGTGGGCAAGCGCGCCCTGCGCCGCGCCCACCGAGCAGGTGGCGATGTTGATGCGCCCGCCGTCCAGGCCCTTCATGGCGATCTTGAAGCCCTCGCCCTCGCGGCCCAGCAGGTTCTGCGCGGGGATGCGCACGTTGTCGAAGCTGATCTGGCGCGTGGGCTGGCTGTTCCAGCCCATTTTGTCTTCCTTCTTGCCGTAGTGGATGCCCGGCAGGTCGGCGGGCACGGCGAAGGCGCTGATGCCGGCGGCGCCCGACTGCGCGTCGCCCGTGCGGGCCATGAGGACGAGCACGTGGGTGCCGCCCGCGCCGCTGATGAAGGCCTTGCCGCCGTTGATGACGTATTCGCCGCCCACGAGCTCGGCGCGGGTCTTGATGGAGGCGGCGTCCGATCCGCTGCCGGGCTCGGTCAGGCAGTAGCTGGCCAGTTTTTGCCCGCTGGTCAACGCCTCGCCCCATTCGGCGCGCACCGCATCCTGGGCCCAGGTGCCCAGCATCCAGGTGGCCATGTTGTGGATGGTAATGAAGGCGGTGGTGCTGGGGTCCACGGCTGCCAGTTCCTCGAAGACCAGCGTGGCGTCCAGGCGGGGCAGCTGCAGGCCGCCGACGGACTCGGGCGCGTACAGGCCGCAGAAGCCCAGCTCGCCGGCACGGCGAATAGCCTCCACGGGGAAGACGCCCTCGGCGTCCCAGTGCGCGGCATGGGGGGCCAGCTCCGCCTGGGCGAACTGGCGGGCGGTGTCGGCAAAGGCGCGCTGGTCTTCGCTGAGTTCAAAGTCCATGGCAGGGCTCTCCTTCTCTGGTCGCTTATTCGTTGTGCGGCGGCGCTTCGCCGTGGTGCAGCCAGTGCATCAGGGCCTGGCGCCGCGCCCGGGTCTGCGCCACCAGGCATTCGTGGTACAGGCGCGGCCATTCGGGGCGCTGCTCCTGCGCGCGCTGCGCCTGCTTGCACCGCGTGATGCGGGCGCGCTGCCAGGCCTGGTGGTCCTGGCGCAGGGCAGGGCGCTCGTGGGCCGACAGGGCGCGCATCACGTCAGCGTACAGGATCTGCAGGGCGGTGTCCGCCTCCTGGTAGCCGCGCACGGCGCAGGCGTTGGTCTCATCCACCGAACCGCCGGGGCGGCAGGCGCCGCCGGCCTGCGCCCAGGCGGCCGTGCCGCCGAGGCACAGCGCAAGGGCGAGGGTGGCAGCGCGCGGGCCGGTCACTTCAGGCTGATGGTGGTGTTCACGCCGTGGTGCAGCGTGCTGTCGTCGAACCAGCGCTCGGTGACGGTCTTGGTCTGCGTGTAGAACAGCACCACCTGCTTGCCATAGGGGCCCAGGTCGCCGAGCTTGGAGGCGCGGCTGCCGGTGAACGAGAACAGCGGGACCGGCACCGGCACGGGCAGGTTGATGCCGACCTGGCCCACGTCGATGTCCTCCTGGAACATGCGCGCGGCCGCGCCGGACTGCGTGAAGATGGCCGTGCCGTTGCCGTTGGGGTTGGCGTTGATGAACTCGATGGCCTGCTCCAGGTCGTCCGCGCCGGCGATGCACAGCACGGGGCCGAAGACCTCTTGGTCGTAGATGCTCATGCCGGGCTTGACGCCGCTGAAGATGGTGGGCGCGACGAAGTTGCCCTTCTCGAAGCCGGGGATGCTGGGCTTGCGGCCGTCCAGCTCCAGCTTGGCGCCTTCTTCCACGCCGCGGGCGATCAGGCTTTCCACGCGCTCCAGGGCGGCGCAGGAGATCACCGGGCCCAGGTCGGCGCCTGCCGTGGTGCCGGCCGACACCTTCAGCGCCTTGGCCTTCTCGACGAATTCGGGAATCCACTTCTGCGCCTCGCCCACCAGCACGGCCACCGAGATGGCCATGCAGCGCTGGCCGGCCGCGCCGAACGATGCACCCAGGATGGCGTTGATCGACTGCTCCTTGTTCGCGTCGGGCATGACGATGGCGTGGTTCTTCGCGCCCATCATGCACTGCACGCGCTTGCCGGCCAGGCTCGCGCGGTTGTAGACGTGCGTGCCCACGCGCGTGCTGCCCACGAAGCTGATGGCCTTGATGTCCGGGTGGTCGCAGATGGCGTTGACCACGTCCTCGCCGCCGTGCACCACGTTGAGCACGCCGGGGGGAATGCCGGCCTCCAGCGCCAGCTCGCACAGGCGCATGGTCACCATCGGGTCCTGCTCGGAGGGCTTGAGCACGAAGGTGTTGCCCGTGGCGATGGCCATGGGGAACATCCACAGCGGGATCATGGCCGGGAAGTTGAACGGCGTGATGCCGGCGCACACGCCCAGGGGCTGCAGCACGGTGTAGGTGTCCACGCCGCTGGCTACGTTGTTGGCCAGCTCGCCCAGCTGCAGGTTGCCGATGGCGGCCGCGTGCTCCACCACCTCCAGGCCGCGGAACACGTCGCCCTCGGCGTCGGGCAGGGTCTTGCCTTGTTCGGCCGTCAGCAGCGCGGCCAGTTCCTTCATGTTCTCGCGGATCAGCTGCTGGAGCTTGAGGAAGATGCGCGCGCGCGTGCCGATGGGGGTCTTGCGCCAGGTCTTGAAGGCCTCCTTGGCGTTGGCCACGGCGGCATTCACCTCGTCGGGCGTGGCGAAGGGCACGCGCGCCAGCACCTCCTGGGTGGCGGGGTTGACCACGTTGCGCCATTGAGTGGTCTTGGATTCGACCATCTGGCCGTTGATCAAAAGCTTGACGGTGGGGGCTTGTACGGCGGTGGATGCATCCATGGCGCGGGTCTCCTGTGCTGAAAGTGAGTGAACGGGCCCTATGGTAGTTGTGCGAAATTACCCATGCAATAGACAATCATGCACCTTAGCTTTGCAAATATGCACATTCGTGCGAACAGAAGGCTCCACCATGGACTGGGACAACCTGCGCTACTTCCTGGAACTGGCCCGCACCGGCACCCTGGCCGCCGCCGCGCGCCGCACGGGCGTGGAGCACACCACGGTGGCGCGGCGCATCCAGGCGCTGGAAAAACAGATGGGCGCGCCCCTGTTCGCGCGCGAGGCCGCCGGCCACCGCCTGACCGAGGCCGGCCGCCACCTGCTGCCCGCCGTCGAGGCCATGGAGTCCGCCGTGCTCGGCGTGGAGCGCGCGTCGCCGGCCAATGCGTCCGCCGCCGGCCCGTCGGGCCTGGTGCGCGTGGGCGCCACCGAGGGCTTCGGCACGCTGGTCCTGGCGCCGCACCTGGCGCGCCTCACGCAGCGGCACCCGCACCTGTCCATCGACCTGCTGGCGCTGCCGCGCATGCTGCACCTGTCGCGGCGCGAGGCGGACATCGTCATCTCGCTGGAGCGCCCCAAGCGCGGCTCGGTCATCGTCACCAGGCTGGCCGACTACACCCTGCGCCTGTACGGCCAGCGCGAATACCTGGCGCGCCGGCCGCTGGTGGCCACGCGCGAGGACCTGCGCCACCACGCCTTCATCAGCTACGTGGACGACCTGCTGTTCACCAAGGAGCTGCAGTTCCTCGACCAGCTGTACCCGCCCGAGCGCTTCGCCCTGCGCAGCACCAGCATCACGGCCCAGTACGAGGCCGTGCGCGCCGGCGCGGGCCTGGCCGTTCTGCCTGTCTTCCTGGCCGACCGTGACCCCATCCTGGCGCGCGTGCTGCCGCACGAGGCCGCGTTCACCCGCACCTTCTGGATGAGCATGCCCGCCGAGGCCAAGCACCTGGCGCGCATGCAGGCCGTGTGGGCCTTCCTGAAGGAAGTGGGGCAGAAAGAGGCCGGGCTGCTGGTGCCGGATGCACCGCATAAACCCGGATGAGCGGGAGGGTGCCCGGCCTGCGCACAATGCCAGGGCAGGGCGCCAAAGGCGGCGCCCGGGGAGCCGTTCCATGAATTACTTGCGAAAAGTGCTTCTGGCGCCCGTCCAGCAAGCGCATGCAGCTACTGTTTGCGTAGCGATCGCCATGCTTGCCGGCAGCGGCGCGCATGCGCAGGACGGCGTGCAGCCCGTGGCGGCGCGCAGCCGGGCGTCGGCGGAGGTGGTGGCCTCGGGCCTGGAGCACCCCTGGGGCCTGGCCTTTCTGCCCGGCGGGCGCTTCCTGGTCACCGAGCGGCCTGGCCGCCTGCGCGTGGTGGAGCCCGGCGGGCGCCTGGGTCCGCCCCTGGCCGGGCTGCCGCGGGTGGCGGCGGGCGGGCAGGGCGGGCTGCTGGACGTGATCGCCGACGCGGACTTCGCGCGCAACCGGCGCATCTTCTTCTGCTACTCCGAACCCGCCCCCGAGGGCCGCGGCAACGGCACGGCCCTGGCCAGCGCCACGCTCGCGCCCGATGCGCCGGCGCTTCAGGACGTGAAGGTGCTCTTCAGCCAGCGGCCCAAGGTGGCGAGCCAGCTGCACTTCGGCTGCCGCATCGTGCAGGCGCCGGACGGCAACCTGTTCCTCACGCTGGGCGAGCGCTTCAGCCGCAAGGACGACGCCCAGCGGCTGGACGGCCATCTGGGCAAGGTCGTGCGCCTGGCGCCCACGGGCGGCGCCGCGCCCGGCAACCCGCTGGCCGGCCGCGCGGGCGCGCTGCCGGAGATCTGGAGCTGGGGCCACCGCAATCCCCAGGGCGCCGCCTGGGGGCCGGACGGCAGGCTGTGGATCCACGAGCACGGCCCGCAGGGCGGCGACGAGATCAACCGCCCCGAGCCCGGCCGCAACTACGGCTGGCCGGTGATCACCTACGGCGAGAACTATGGCGGCGGCAGGATCGGCGAGGGTACGGCCAAGGCCGGCATGGAGCAGCCGCTGCACTACTGGGTGCCGTCGATCGCGCCCTCGGGCATGGCCTTTCTCACCAGCGACCGGTACGGCGCGGCCTGGAAGGGCAGCCTGTTCGTGGGCTCGCTCAAGTTCGCGCGCCTGCACCGGCTGGAACTGCGCGATGCGCGCGTGGTGCGCGACGAATACCTGCTCGACGGCCTGGGCGCGCGCATCCGCGACGTGCGCCAGGGGCCGGACGGCTGGCTCTACCTGCTCACCGACAGCCCCGACGGCCAACTGCTGCGCCTCAAACCATGACGGCCGGGCGCGCCCCGCCTGCGACAATGGCCGCCTACACCTTTGAACAGAAGATCGACCGCCATGCTGCTTGACGCCTCCGAATCCCAACTCGTGCTCGTGGACTACCAGGAACGCCTGATGCCCGCCATCTTCGAAGGCGCGGCCGTGCTGGCGAATGCGCGCAGGCTGGCCCGGATCGCGCAGCTCGTGGACGTGCCCGCGTGGGGCACAGAGCAGAACCCCTCGCGCCTGGGCCCCAACGATGCCGAGCTGCGCGCCCTGTGCCAGCGCACGCTGGCCAAGATGCACTTCAGCGCCGCCGAGGAAGGCCTCGGCGAGTGGCTGCGCCCGGCGCCCAAGCCCCAGGGCGGCAACGCGCGCAGCCTGCCCAAGCATCTGCAGAAGGCCCGCGAGCAGCAGCAGGCCACCGAGCGCGCCAGCATCGTCATCGCCGGCTGCGAGGCGCACGTGTGCCTGCTGCAGACGGCGCTCCAACTCATCGAGGACGAGTTCGAGGTCTGGGTGGTGACGGACGCCTGCAGCTCGCGCACCGAACGCAGCCGCGACGCCGCCTTCGACCGCCTGGCAGGCGCGGGCGCCGAACTGGTCACCACCGAGATGGTGGCCTTCGAATGGCTGCGCGGCTGCGAGCACCCGGCGTTCAAGGACATGCTGGCGCTGGTGAAATAGCAAGGCCGCCCAGGCAGGCGGCAGCGTCAGCTTTCTGCAAGCGCGACATGAATAATTATGAATTTTGGATGACCGACCTTTCGCGCCAGGGTGGCGCGGCATGCTTCCAGGAGACAGCACCATGGCCGCCGAGCACAGCAACTACGCCGATTTCTACCGCCGCTCCATCGACGAGCGCGACGCCTTCTGGGCCGAGCAGGCCCGGCTGATCGACTGGCATCAGTCCCCCCGGACGATCTGCGACTACGGCAACCCGCCATTCGCCCGGTGGTTCCCCGACGGCACCACCAACCTGTGCCACAACGCGGTCGACAGGCATCTGGCCGCGCGCGCGCAGCAGAACGCGCTGGTGGCCATCTCCACCGAGACCAACACCGAGCGCGCCTACACCTACGCCGAGCTGCACCAGGAGGTGCAGCGCATGGCGGCGGTGCTGCAGGCGCTGGGCGTGAAGCAGGGCGACCGCGTGCTGATCTACATGCCCATGATCGCCGAGGCGGCCTTCGCCATGCTGGCCTGCGCGCGCATCGGCGCCATCCATTCGGTGGTGTTCGGCGGCTTCGCCTCGTCGTCGCTCGCCTCGCGCATCGAGGATGCCGAGCCCACGGTGATCGTGAGCGCCGACGCGGGCTCGCGCGGCGGCAAGGTCGTGCCCTACAAGCCGCTGCTCGACGAGGCCATCGACCTGTCGGCGCACAAGCCCGCCGCCGTGCTGATGGTGGACCGGGGCCTGGCCTCCGCCGCCATGCGCGCGGGGCGCGACCATGACTGGGCGGCGCTGCGCGAGCAGCACCTGAACACCCAGGTGCCCTGCGCCTGGGTGCAGGCCACGGATCCGAGCTACACGCTCTACACCAGCGGCACCACGGGCAAGCCCAAGGGGGTGCAGCGCGACACGGGCGGCTACACCGTGGCGCTGGCCGCGAGCATGCGCCACATCTTCCAGGCCAACGCGGGCGACACGTACTTCTGCACCAGCGACATCGGCTGGGTGGTGGGCCACAGCTACATCATCTACGGCCCGCTGATCGCCGGCATGACCACCATCCTCTACGAAGGCCTGCCGATCCGCCCCGACGCGGGCATCTGGTGGAGCATCGTCGAGAAATACAAGGTCACGCACATGTTCTCTGCGCCCACGGCGGTGCGCGTGCTGAAGAAACAGGACCCGGAGTACCTCGCGAAGTACGACATTTCCAGCCTCAAGGCCCTGTGGCTAGCCGGCGAGCCGCTGGACGAGCCCACGGCCACCTGGATCAGCGGCGCCCTGAACGTGCCCATCATCGACAACTACTGGCAGACCGAGACCGGCTGGCCCATCCTCACGCTGTGCAACGGCGTGCAGCAGCAGTCCTCGCGCTTCGGCAGCCCGGGCAAGGCGGTGTACGGCTACAACGTCAAGCTCATCGACGAGGCCACGGGCGAGGAGCTGACCGAGCCCAACCAGAAGGGTGTGGTGGCCATCGAGGGGCCGCTGCCCCCGGGCTGCCTGCAGACCGTGTGGCGCAACGACGAGCGCTTCGTGGGCACCTACTGGAAGAGTATCCCCGGCCGCCTGGTCTACAGCACCTTCGACTGGGGCATACGCGACGAGGACGGCTACTACTTCATCCTCGGGCGCACCGACGACGTGATCAACGTGGCCGGCCACCGCCTGGGCACGCGCGAGATCGAGGAATGCATCGCCGGCCACTCCAACATCGCCGAGGTGGCCGTGGTCGGCGTGGCCGACCAGCTCAAGGGCCAGGTGGCCATGGCCTTCGCCGTGCCGCGCGATGCCTCGGGCCTGACCGACGACGCCGCGCGCCTGAAACTCGAGGGCGAGGTGATGAAGCAGGTGGATTCCCAGCTCGGCGCCGTGGCCCGCCCCGCGCGCGTGTTCTTCGTGACCCAGCTGCCCAAGACGCGCAGCGGCAAGCTGCTGCGCCGCGCCCTGCAGGCCGTGGCCGAACGGCGCGACACGGGCGACCTGACCACCATGGAGGACCCGACGGCGCTGCAGCAGATCAAGGATCTGCTGGGCTGAACAAGCCCCCGTCTGCTTTTGTTTTGATAGCTTCCAGCGCCGCGGATGGCGGGCGCTGGAGGCTTTTTTATTGGTTGCCAGCGGGCTTGAGCAGCGTGGATTCGATCTTGTTGGCCAGCTGCGCCACGGCCAGGGCGGCCGGGCAGCCGGGCATCTGCAGCATCAGCAGCTGGCGGCGCATCACGGCCTCGCGCACCGAGGGGTCGGCCGGAATGTCGCCCATGTGGATCAGGCGCATGGGGCGGCCCGAGTCGGTGCTCACGAAGCGGTCCAGCACCTGCTGCAGCTGGCCGGTGATGGCGCGTCCGTCGCCGGCGCGCGCCGCCTGGTTCACCACCATGCGCACGTGCTGGCGCTTCTGCTGGGTGGCCAGCACCTTGATCGCGGCATAGGCGTCCGTGAGCGAGGTGGGCTCGGGCGTGGCCACGATGAGCACTTCCTGGGCCAGCGACACGGAGAACAGCACCACGTCGGAGATGCCGGCGCCGGTGTCCAGCAGCACCACGTCGTACTGCGGCGCCAGGGTCTGGATGACGTTGAAGAATTCGTTGCGGACCTCGGGCGTGAGGCGCGAATACTCGACCATGCCCGAGCCGGCCAGCACCACGGAAAAGCCGCCGGGGGCCTTGATCACGGCGTCGCTCAGCTGGGCCTTGCCGGTGAACACGTCGTGCAGCGTGGTCTTGGGGTGCAGGTTGAGCACCACGTCCAGGTTGGCCAGGCCCAGGTCGGCGTCCAGCACCAGCACGCGCAGCCCGCGGCGGGTGAGCGCGGCGGCCAGGTTCGCCGATACGAAGGTCTTGCCCACGCCGCCCTTGCCGCTGGTGACGGCAATGATGCGCGCGTCGACCGGCGCGGCGGCGGCAGGCGTGGGGGCTGTGGCCGGAGCGGTGGTGCCGGCGGAAGCGGGTGTCGGTTGTGGGGACAGCGCGTCGTTCATCACTGGGCTTTCAATAGGCGCTGCTTGTGGATGGGTTCAGGGGCGGGGGCAGGTCGCCCCAGACCGTGGGGGTGTGTAGCGGGCCGAACAGCAAGCTCTTTTCCTCCGCGCTCACGCTGCTGTCGGGCTGGTCCTCGATGCTGACCCTGTTGCGGCCGGCAAGCTTGGCCTTGTACAGCTCGGCATCGGCGCGGTCGGTCCACAGCGCGGTGGTGCTGCGGATCCACTGCAGCGCGAAGGCGCCACCGACGCTGACGGTGACGTTCAGCGTCAGCGACGGGGAGATGCACACGGGCGTGGATTCGATGGCGCGGCGCACGCGCTCGGCAACCACGCGGCCAAAGCCGAACTGGCATGCGGGCAGCACGATGGCGAATTCCTCCCCGCCGTAGCGGGAAACGGTGTCCATGGGGCGCACGCACGATTCGAGCGTGCGCGCGACCGACTGCAGCACGATGTCGCCCGCAAGATGGCCATGGCTGTCGTTGACCTGCTTGAAATAGTCGATGTCCAGCATGAGCAGCAGCGCTGCCTCCCCCGAGCGGGCGACGCGGTCGAGCTCGCGCTCGAGCACCGCATGCACATGGCGCCGGTTGGGCAGGCCGGTGAGGGGGTCTTTGAGCGAGAGCTCGCACAGGCCGTCGATCAGGCTCTGCAGGTACAGCACCGGTGACTGTTCATGCAGCGCCGCTTCGGATCCCAGCGACTGGGCCACCAGCGCATGCGCCGTGGCCAGGCGCAGGTCACGCAGACGAACGGAAGCGGAGGACGCAGTGTCGTTCACAAAAGGAAACAAATTGGCTTTCGGCGATTTTAGCAGCTACGGCGCGCTGGTTTGCGCAAGCGGATCCCCGCTGCCCGTACCGTGCTCGCGGGGCGGCGCGGCGGCCGTCTGCTGCAGCGCGGCGATGGCCTCCGCGTCGGTCCGATAGGTGATGAAGTTGGGGCCTGGCGCGAGGGCCCCCGCATTCTCGAGGGTGCGCTGCACGGGCAGTTTGATTCCACTCACGTGCAGCATGCCGCCGTGGCCTTGCAGCAATGCGCGCAGGCGCATGAAGGCCTCCACGCCGGTCACGTCGATGCGGTTGATGGGCAGCGCGAACAGGCACAGGTGCCGGGTGTCGGGGCGCTGGGCCAGCTCGTCGGCCACGCGGCGTTCCAGCGCGTTGGCGGAGGCGAAATCCAGCTCCGCATCCATGCGCAGCGCCAGCACCCGGGGGGCCAGCGGGGCGATCTGCCACAGATGGCGGTCGCGCAGGCTGCCGTCGGGGTGCAGCCCCACCTCGATGATGCGCGGGTGCAGGCGCTGGTACAGGAAGTGGCTCAGGTTCATCAGCAGGCCGATCAGCACGCCCCAGTACAGGCGCGGCGCGGTCACCAGCGTGAGGCCGAAGGTCGCCAGGCCTATGGCCGTCTCCACCCGCGAGATGCGCCACAGCCTGAACATGGTGCCGGGCTTGATAAGGTTCGTGATGGCGGCCACCACCACCGCGGCCAGCACCGACTGCGGCACGTGGTAGAGCGCGGGCGTGAGCCACAGCAGGGTGGCCAGCACCAGCAGCAGCGCGAACAGCGTGGCCCAGCCGGTCTTGGCGCCCGCGTACAGGTTGATCGCGGAGCGCGAGAACGAGGCGCTGGTGGCGAAGCTGCCGCACAGGCCCGAGCTGATCTTGGCCATGCCGTGGGCGATCAGGTCCTGGTTCTCGTTCCAGCGCGTGCCCCCCTGCTGGTGCTCCACCTTGGCGCTCGACGCGGTTTCCAGGAAGCTGACCAGCGTGATCACCATCACCGGCATCACCAGGGCGCCCATGTCGTCCCACGACAGCCACCCCGGCCAATACGGCGAGGGCAGGCCCGAGGGCAGGTGGCCGATCACGGCGCCGTCGGCGTCCGCGTAGCCCATGGCCCAGCTGACGAGGGCCGCGAGGGCGATCACCACGATGGCGGCCGGAAAGCTCGGGCGCCAGCGCCGGGCCAGCACCAGCAGGGCCAGGCTGCCCAGCCCGAAGGCCAGCGCGGTGAAGTCGAAGTGGTGCGGCGAGGGGCTCTCTGCCAGCGCGTGCCAGCTGGTGCGCAGCCCGAGCAGCGCCGGCAGCTGCGACGCCAGGATCAGCAGCGCCGCGGCCTGGGTGAAGCCGCCCAGCACGGGCGACGTCACCAGGTTGAGCAGCCAGCCGAAGCGCACCACGCCCAGCACCAGCTGCAGCAGCCCCGACAGCAGCGCCATCCACACGGCCAGGGCGACCCATTGGGCACTGCCGGGTTCGGCCATGCCGGTGAGCGATGTGCCTATGAGCAGGCTGGTGAGAGCGGTGGGGCCCACGCCGAGGCGGGTGGAGGAGCTCCAGAGCACGGCCACGAGGGCCGGCACGAGCGATGCATAGATGCCCGTCACCAGCGGCATGCCGGCCAGCGCCGCATAGGCAACGCCCTGGGGCACCAGCATCAGCCCGACGGTCATGCCGGCCCAGAACTCCCCCCGCAGGAGGGCGGCCGTGGGGCGGGGCCAGGCCAGGAAGGGAAGCCAGCGGTGCAACGAGAGTGTGGACATGGGGGCCGATTGTCACGCCAGTGGGAGCCGCCGTTGTCCTACTGCGGTTTCAGCCCTTTCCGACCCGCGGCCAAGGCCATGCTCCCTACAGTGGCGGGCGTGTCCCCACAAAGGAGAACCAACCATGGACAGTACACATTCCGCCCTTTCGATGCCGCGCTGGACGGTCCTGGCCGCCGCACTGGCGCTGGCCCTGGGGCTGGCCGGCTGCAACAAGACCGAGGAGCCGACGGCGGGCCAGCGCGTGGACGAGGCGATAGGCAAGACCGAACGGGCGGCCCAGGAGGTCAAGCAGAAGGCGGAGACCGCAGCCAGCGAGGTGAGCGATGCCACGCGCCGCGCCGCGGCCGGCGCCGCCGCGCTGGTGGACGACGCGACCATCACCGCCAAGGTCAAGGCAGGGCTGGCGCAGGACATGGACCTCGGCGCCCTCAAGATCGACGTGGACACGAGCGCGGGCGTGGTCACGCTCAAGGGAGAGGTGAAGTCCGAGCAGGCGCGCGAGCGCGCCAGCCAGATCGCGCAGGCCGTGTCGGGCGTGAGCTCGGTGGAGAACAAGCTCACCGTTTCCGGCGGCTAACATCGGCGCATGACCCAGCCATCCGCTCCCGACCTCCGCACCCGGCTCATCCACCACGGCTACCGCCCGCCCGCGGGGTTCGAGGCGCCGCAACCGGCGGTGCACAAGGCGTCCACCGTCATCTTCCCGAACGTGGCCGCCATGCGCGCGCGCGAGTGGAAGGACAAGAGCAGCTACACCTACGGCCTGCACGGCACGCCCACCACCTACCAGCTCGAAGAGCGCCTGGCGACGCTGGAGGGCGGCCGCCAGTGCCTGCTGGCGCCCAGCGGCCTGGCGGCCATCGCCACCGTGTCGCTGGCCCTGCTGCGGCATGGCGACGAGGTGCTGATCCCGGACAACGCCTACGGCCCGAACAAGGCCCTGGCCGAGGTGGAGCTGCGCCACTACGGCATACGGCACCAGGTCTACGACCCGCTCGATCCGGCCGACCTGGCCGCCAGGATCACCGACGCGACGCGGCTCGTGTGGCTGGAGGCGCCGGGTTCGGTAACGCTCGAGTTTCCCGACCTGCCCGAGCAGGTGCGCATCTGCCGCGCGCGCGGCGTGACCTCGGCGCTGGACAACACCTGGGGCGCGGGCCTGGCCTTCGCGCCGTTCGACCTCGTGGGCGACGGCCAACTGGGCGTGGACATCAGCGTGCATGCGCTCACCAAATACCCCAGCGGCGGCGGCGACGTGCTCATGGGCAGCATCACCACGCGCGACGAGGCGCTGCACCTGCGCATCAAGCTCGCCCACATGCGCCTGGGCCTGGGCGTGGGCGCGAACGACGTCGAGGCCGTGCTGCGCTCCCTGCCCAGCATGGCGCTGCGCTACCGCGCGCACGACGTGGCGGCGCGCTCCCTGGCGCAGTGGATGGGCACGCAGGCGCCCGTGGCGCAAGTGCTGCACCCGGCGCTGCCGGGCTCGCCCGGCCACGAGCACTGGCGCGCCCTGTGCGGCAGCGCCGGCGGTCCCGAGGGCGCCGCGGCGGGCCTGTTCAGCGTGGTCATTGATGCGCGCCACACGCAGGCACAGGTGGATGCGTTTTGCGACGGCCTGCGTCTGTTCAGGCTGGGCTACAGCTGGGGCGGGCCCATGAGCCTGGTGGTGCCCTACGACCTGCCCGGCATGCGCGAGCGCGCCACGCCGCACCTCGAGGCCGGCACGGTGGTGCGCTTCGCGGTGGGGCTGGAGGCGGTGGAAGACCTGCGCCAGGACCTGGCGCAGGCCATGGAGCGCGCCTTCGCCGGCTGACGGGCAGGCTCGGCCGGCGGCTGCCGGGGTGGGATTTCCTTGATGTCCAGCAAGACCGGGGCTGGTTATCGTGGGCGTACTTCCACCGCCGCCGCGCCGCCGGCTTGCCGCCATGACCGATTCCCCCGCGCCTGTATCCGCCAGCGCCCCTGCGGCCCCCCTGGTGCTCACCCCTCTGGGGTGGCGGGACCCGTTCCGCTGGCTTGCCAGGGGCCTGCGCGACGTGGCGGCGGCGCCCGGCATCGCCCTGTTCTATGGCGGCTGCTTCTGGCTCATGGCGCTGGTGCTGGGCTGGGTGTTCCGGGCCAGTCCCGAATACACCATGTCGCTGGTCAGCGGCTGCCTGCTCGTGGGGCCGTTCCTGGCCATGGGGCTGTACGAAACGAGCCGCAGGCGCGAGCTGGGCCTGCCGCCGCAACTGGGCGAGTCCATCACCTGCTGGGACAGCCACATGGGCAGCATGGGCATGCTCGTGCTCGTGCTCGTCGTGCTGGAACTGCTGTGGGGCAGGGCGTCGCTGGTGGTGTTCGCGGTGTTCTTCAACACCGGCATGCCTTCCACCACGGGCGTGGTGCAGGCGATTTTCAACCCTGGCAACTGGCAGTTCATCGCCGTCTACCTGCTGGTGGGAGGGGTGTTCGCGGCCCTGGTGTTCTCCAGCACGGTGGTGTCCATTCCGATGATCCTTGACCGCGACACCGACGCGCTGACGGCGGGCATCGCGAGCATGCGCGTGGTGCTGGAAAACCCCGCGGTGATGCTGCTGTGGGGCGCCCTCATCACGGTGCTCGTGGTGTTCTCGCTGTGGGCCTGGGGCGCGGGGCTGCTCCTGGTCGGGCCGGTGCTGGGCCATGCCAGCTGGCACGCCTACCGCGCGGCCGTGGCCGCGCCTGCTGCCGCGGCGCCACAGCCCCAGGGTGGCGGCTGACGGCGCAACCGGCCTACAGCAGCTTGCGGAGCTGCGGCCACACGTTGTCGAGCATGCGCGGATGCGCCTCGGCGCGTGGGTGGATGCGGTCGGGCTGGAACAGCGCCGTGGAGTCCGGCACGTCGGCAATGCCATGCAGCAGGAACGGCACCAGCGGGACCTTGCGTTCCTTGGCCACGGCCTCGAACAGGGCGGCGAAGCGGCGTGCGTAGTCGGCGCCGTAGTTGGGCGGCATCTGCATGCCCACCAGCAGCACGCGCGCGCCGGCGGCCTGTGACTGCTCGACCATCCATGCCAGGTTGTCCCGGGTGTTGGCCAGGGGCAGGCCGCGCAGCGCGTCGTTGGCGCCCAGCTCGAGCACCACGTGCGTGGGGCTGTGCTGCTTAAGCAGCGCAGGCAGTCGTGCGCGGCCGCCGGCCGTGGTGTCGCCGCTCACGCTGGCGTTGACCACCGTGGCGCCGATCTTTTCCTGAGCCAGCCGCTTCTCCAGCAGCGCCACCCAGCCGCTGCCGCGCGGCAGGCCGTATTCGGCGCTGAGCGAGTCGCCCACCACCAGGATCACGGGGGGCCTGGCGGCGGCCTTGCGGCCCTGCTGCGCCAGCGCGGGCGCCGTGCCGAGCAGGGCCAGGGCGCCGGCCGCGATAAAGTCACGCCGAAACATACGCATCACTGTCGAGATCCTTTCATGTCCGAAACCTTCGCCGCTGCGGCAGCAGCCAACGCTTCCGAGCCGTCCGTGCCCCCAGAGCCCATCATCGCAGTGGAGCATGTGCACAAGTCCGTCACCGACTCCACGGGTACGCTGGAGATTTTGCGGGATATCGATTTCCGCCTCGCGCCGCAGGAGACCGTGGCCATCGTCGGTGCCTCGGGCTCGGGCAAGAGCACGCTGCTGTTCATCATCGCGGGGCTCGATACGCCCACGCGCGGCACGGTGCGGCTGGCGGGGCAGGACCTGTTCGCGCTGGACGAGGACGAGCGCGCCGCGCTGCGCGCGCGCCAGGTGGGCTTCGTGTTCCAGAGCTTCCAGCTCCTGGGCAACCTCACGGCGCTGGAGAACGTGATGCTGCCGCTGGAGCTGGCCGGCAGCCGCGACGCGCGCCGCCGCGCGGCCGACATGCTGGGCCGCGTGGGCCTGGGCCAGCGCCTGTCGCACTATCCCAAGGTGCTCTCGGGCGGCGAGCAGCAGCGCGTGGCGCTGGCGCGCGCCTTCGTGGTCGAGCCGGCCGTGCTGCTGGCCGACGAGCCCACGGGCAGCCTGGACTTCGCCACCGGCGAGACCATCATGGAGCTGATGTTCGCCCTCAACCGCGAGCAGGGCACGACGCTGGTGCTGGTCACGCACGACCGCGCCATTGCCGCGCGCTGCGACCGGCGCATCACCATCGAGGCCGGGCGCCTGGTGTAGCGGCACGCCAGGAACGGCATCCAGGCCGTTTCAGGCGCGCCGGGGCGCCATGCAGGCCGCCGCCGTGAACAGCACGTCGGTGGACGAATTGAGCGCCGTCTCGGCCGAGTCCTGCAGCACGCCGATGATGAAGCCCACGCCCACCACCTGCATGGCCACGTCGTTGCCGATGCCGAACAGGCTGCAGGCCAGCGGAATCAGCAGCAGCGAGCCTCCGGCCACGCCCGAGGCGCCGCAGGCGCAGACCGAGGCCACCACGCACAGCAGCAGGGCCGTGGGCACGTCCACATGGATGCCCAGGGTATGGGCGGCGGCCAGCGACAGCACGCTGATGGTGATGGCGGCGCCCGCCATGTTGATCGTGGCGCCCAGCGGGATGGCGATGCTGTAGGTCTCTTCGCTCAGGTTCAGGCGCTTGGCCAGCGCCATGTTGATCGGGATGTTGGCGGCCGAGCTGCGCGTGAAGAAGGCCGTCACGCCGCTCTCGCGCAGGCAGGTGAACACGAGCGGGTAGGGGTTGCGGCGGATGGTCAGGAACACGATCAGGGGATTGACCACCAGCGCCACGAACAGCATGCAGCCCAGCAGCACGGCCAGCAGGTGCGCATAGCTCCACAGCGCCTGCACGCCCGCCTCGGCGAAGGTGGCGGCCACCAGGCCCAGAATGCCCAGAGGGGCGCAGCGGATCACCCACTGGATCACCTGCGTCACCGCCTGGGCGCCGTCCTGCAGCGCCTCGCGCGTAGCTTCGCTGGCATGGCGCAGCGCCACCCCCAGGGCCACGGCCCAGGCCAGGATGCCGATGTAGTTGGCTTCCAGCAGCGCCTTCACGGGATTGCTGACCATGCTGCCCACCACGTTGAGCAGCACCTCGGACACCGCACCCGGCGCGGCCTGTCCCTGGACGGAGGTCTGGAGCGCCAGGGCGCTGGGAAACCACATGCTCGCGGCCACGCCCACGGCAGCCGCGGCCAGCGTGCCAATGGCGTAGAGCAGCAGGATCGGGCGCATGTGCGTGTTCTCGCCCGGGCGGTGGTTGCTGATGGCCGCCATCACCAGCACGAACACCAGCATCGGGGCGATGGCCTTGAGCGCGGAAATGAAGAGTTGGCCCAGAAACGCCACGGCGGGCGTGGCGGCGGGCCACACGATGGCCAGTGCGGCGCCCAGGATCAGGGCGATCACGATCTGGGTGACCAGGCTGGTGCGCTGCGCCCGGCGCAGAAGGGGGGAGAGGATCATGGTGCTAGCGATGAGGAAACGGGAGCCGCGCGTACCTGCGGGGTAAGCAGGCGGGGCGCTTGCGCCATGGCGGGTGGCCAGGGGGCTCGTGGAGCGTTCGGGGCGCGATTCTAAGGATGCCGGGCCGGCAAGCCCGGATAATGTCCCTCCATGTCCTCCCCCAAAGTCCTGTTCGGCTTCCATGCCGTGGGCGTGCGCCTGAAGACCGCGCCGCAATCCATCATCGAGGTGTATTACGAGGCCACGCGCCGCGACGCTCGCATGCGCCAGTTCCTTGCGCGCGCCAAGGAGGCGGGCGTGCGCCTGATCGAGGCCGACGGCCTGCGCCTGGCCAAGCTGGCGGGCAGCCACGGCCACCAGGGCGTGGCCGCGCGCGTGCAGGCCGTGGCGCAGCTGCATTCGCTGGACGACCTGCTCGACCAGCTGGAGGCCGACGGCGTGGCGAACCCGCTGTTGCTGGTGCTCGACGGCGTGACCGATCCGCACAACCTGGGGGCCTGCCTGCGCGTGGCCGACGGAGCGGGCGCGCACGCCGTGATAGCGCCCAAGGACCATGCCGTGGGAATCAACGCCACTGTGGCCAAGGTGGCCAGCGGCGCGGCCGAGACCGTGCCGTACTTCATGGTCACCAACCTGGCGCGCACGCTGGGTGAGCTCAAGGAACGCAACATCTGGGTCATCGGCACCAGCGGCGATGCCGACAAGACGCTCTACCAGGTGGACCTGAAGGGCCCCGTCGCGCTGGTGCTGGGCGCCGAGGGGCCGGGCATGCGCCAGCTCACGCGCAAGACCTGCGACGAACTCGTAAGCATCCCGATGAAGGGGGCGGTGGAGAGCCTGAACGTCTCGGTGGCCAGCGCCGTGTGCCTGTACGAGGCGCTGCGCCAGCGCGGCTGACCCGGCTCAGCGCCTGGCCGCAAGGTCGGCCAGCACGGCGGCCAGCCGGTCCAGGTTCTGCTCGTTGCCGGGCACGCAGACGGGTGCCAGGCGCGCGCAGGTCTCGGCGTCCGCGAACGTCTGGTGCCAGCCGATGCGGGTGCCGCCGTCCTGCGGCGCCAAGGTGAGCGCCAGCTCGAACCAGGGCGCGCTGGTGTGCTCGATCACGACGCGCTGGCCCGCCGCGATCTCGGTGAAGCGGCATTCGTTGGCGTAGTCGGTGCCGTCCGGTCCGTGCAGGGTGTGGATCCAGCGTCCGCCCGGGCGGAAGTCGAACGTATGGAAGGTGCTGTGGAAGCCGGCCGGCCCCCACCAGCGCGAGATCAGGCGCCAGTCGGCAATGGCGCCGAATACGGCCGCAGGCGAGGCAGCCAGCACGCGCGTGGTGCAGAGCGTGCGGATCTCGCTGGATGCTGCAGGGCTCATGGCGGTTCACTGCATGGAATGCAGGCCGATGCAATTGCCTTCGGTATCGACCACGAGGGCGATGTGTCCGTGCGGCGCAATGGAAAACTTGGGCCTGGACACCTGGCCGCCCGCGGCTTCGACGCGGCCCTGCTCCACGGCGCAATCGTCGCAGGCGAAGTACACCAGCGTGCCGCCGCCCGAGGGAACGCCCTCCATCTTGACCAGCGCTCCGCTTGCGCCCATGGTGCCCATGTCACCGGGAAAGGACAGCATCTGCAGGCCGCCGTCCGGCCCGGCGGGCGCCGCCAGCGGTTGCAGCGTGCACTGGAATACCGTCTCGTAGAAGCGCCGCGCGCGCTCCATGTCCTGCACATAGATTTCGAACCAGACGACGGGATTGGGTTTCATTTGTGGCTCCTGGGTGACTGGGGGGATCGATCAGGCGCGCGGGTGGCGGTCGATGGGGGCTTTGACGGAGGCGTCAGCGGTGATCGAGCGGGGCCGGCAGGGCATTCGGCCTGGTACCCGCCTCACCCGCGGCACGCCGCCTCGATGGCGGCGATGTCGATCTTGCGCATCTGCATCATGGCGTCGAACGCACGCTTCGCCGCCGCGCGATCGGGGCCGGTGACTGCCTCGGTCAGGGCCACCGGCGTGATCTGCCAGGAAATGCCCCATTTGTCCCTGCACCAGCCGCACACGCTTTCTTCGCCGCCGTTGCCGACGATGGCATCCCAGTACCGGTCGGTTTCCGCCTGGTTGGAGGTCGCGACCTGGAACGAGAAGGCTTCGCTGTGCTTGAACGCGGGGCCGCCGTTGAGCCCGAGGCAGGGGATCCCCATGACCGTGAATTCGACGGTCAATACATTTCCTTGCTTGCCGGATGGAAAGTCGCCCGGGGCGTGGTGGATCGCGCCGACCGACGAGTCGGGGAAAGTCCGGGTGTAGAAGCGCGCGGCCTCCTCGGCGGCGCCGTCGTACCAAAGACAAATCGTATTCTTCGCGGGTTTCGTCATTTCGCTTCTCCACACCCTTGCAGGCCAGCGCACACGCACATTCAGTCTGGAATGTCCGGCTCCACGAGCGCGGCCAACTGGGCGAGGGATTCCTGCCAGCCCAGGTAGCACATCTCCAGGGGGATGGCCTGCGGGATGCCTGCCTGGGCGATGCTCAGTTCCGTGCCGCAGGCCACCGGCTTGAGCCTGACCGTGACCTCCAGCACGCCGGGCAGGTTCGGATCGTCAAACCGGTCCGTGTAGCGGACGAGCGCGCCCGGGACGAGTTCAAGGTACTCGCCCGAGAACGAGTGCCCGTGGCCTGTGCCGAAATTGTGGAACGACATGCGGAACGTGCCCCCGGCGCGGGCTTCCAGGTGATGCACCTTGCAGGTGAAGCCATGGGGCGGGAGCCATTTGGCCATGGCGTCGGCCTCCAGGAAGGCCCGGTAGACCTTCTCGGGCCTGGCGCGCAGCACACGATGGAGATGGACGGTTCGGTCGGACATGGGGACTCCTCGGGTGGGTTGGTGCATGGGGATCAATGCTGCGCCGTCACGTTCACCATCCACGGCGTGCCGAAGCGGTCGCGCACCATGCCGAAGCCGGGCGACCAGAACGTGGCCGCGTACGGCATCACGACCTGCCCGCCGTTGCCGAGCGCGTCGAACAGGCGCTGCCCTTCGGCCGCGTTGGCGGCCTGGATCGACACCCACAGGCCTTGCGGCAGCTGGTAGCCGCCGCCGCACAGGGCGGGGTCCTGCCCCGGCACGGCCGGCATGGCGTCGGAGCCCATCAGCGACTGCCCTTCGGTCTGCAGGTGCACATGCATGATGCGGCTCCTGGCCGATTCGGGCAGCGCCGGCATGCCCTCGGAGGCCGGCATCTCGCCGAAGGTGCTCTGGTGGACGATGGTGCCGCCAAACAGCCTGGCGTAGAAGGCAAAGGCCTCGGCGCAGTTGCCGTCGAAATTGAGGTAGGGGGTGAACTGCATGCGTGTCTCCTGAGGATGGGGTTTGCAAATGGCGTGGGTGGTGCGCAATGCCGCCAGGCTAAGCACTCACCAGCACGCGAAAGCCGCCGTAGATCAGGCGCTTGCCGTCGAACGGCATGTCCTTGGGGCCGCGAGGGTCGTCCATGAAGGCTTTCATGCCGGCATCGCGCGCCGCGCGCGAGGGCCAGGCCACCCATGAGAACACCACGGTCTCGTCGTCCTTGCGTTGCACGGCCATGGGCATGGACGTGAGCTTGCCCTCGGGCACGTCGTCGCCCCAGCACTCCACGAACTCGGTGGCGCCGTGTTCCTTGAAGAGCTGCGCTGCCTCGGTGGCGAGCCGGCGGTAGGCTTCCTTGTTGGCGGTGGGGACGGCGAGCAGAAAACCGTCGACGTAGCTGTCGGACTTCATGATGCGGCTCCTTTGTGGACGGTGTACACTTATACGCGCATCACGATCGAAAATGAATCGTGTCCATGTAAAACCTAGTAAGAATGCCGAACGAGGATCCAAGCCCCGTCCGCAGCACCTACCGCCACGGTGATCTGCGGCGCGCATTGCTCGATGCGGGCGTTGCGCTGGCGCGCGAGGGCGGCCCGGGTGCCGTCGTGCTGCGCGAGGCCACGCGGCGCGCAGGCGTGGTGCCCAATGCGGCGTACCGGCATTTCCAGAGCCACCAGGTCCTGCTGGAGGCAGTGCGCGCGGTAGCGCTTTCCGAATTGGCGCGCGCGATCGAGGCCGAGATCGACGCCACCCGGCGCATGCGCGATCCGCGCCGGCGCGCGCGCGCGGCGTTCTGCGGCGTGGGCCTGGGCTATTTGCGCTTCGCGCGGCGGGAGCCCGGCCTGTTTCGCACCGCATTCGCGGCGCGGCCCTTCGACGTGAACGAACGCGCCCCGCATGACGGCGCGGCGCGCGGCGCCAGCGGCATGGACCCGTTCGAGCTGCTGTGCCACACGCTCGACGGCATGGTCGAGGCCGGCCTGCTGCCGCCCGCGCGCCGTCCGGGGGCCGAGTTCCTGGCCTGGTCCGCCGTGCACGGCATGGCGATGCTGGTGCTCGACGGCCCCCTGCGCGGCCTGGACGAGGCCGGATGCCAGGCGCTGGCCGAGCGGCTGGTCGCGATGGTCGAGCAGGGCCTGCTGGCCGAGGCTTCGGTACGATGAGCCACTATGCACGATAGCCCTCCAGCCGTCCTCGACGAGGCCCGCGCCTGGCTGCGGGACGCGCGCCGCGTCGCGGTGCTGACCGGCGCCGGCGTCAGCGCCGAGTCGGGCGTGCCCACGTTCCGCGATGCGCAGACCGGCCTGTGGGCGCGCTTTCGGCCCGAGGACCTGGCCACGGAGCAGGCCTTCCGGCGCAACCCCGGGCGCGTCTGGGACTGGTACGCCGAGCGGCGCGAGAAGCTGCTTGGCGTGCAGCCCAACGCCGGCCACCACGCGCTGGCGGCGTTCGCGCGGCGCGCGCCGGGCCGGCTCACGCTGATCACGCAGAACGTGGATGGGCTGCACCAGCTGGCGGGCAGCGAGGGCGTGCTGTGCCTGCACGGCAGGCTTGCGGACGACCGCTGGCTGGATCACCCGCGCCCCTGCTGCGATCTGGCCCGGGCCGTGCCGGGCCGCCCGCCGCGCTGCGCCGGCTGCGGCAATCTGGTGCGCCCCGGCGTGGTCTGGTTTGGCGAGGCCCTGCCGACGCAGGCGCTGGATGCGGCGCAGCAGGCCGTGCAGGCCTGCGATGTGATGCTGGTGGCGGGTACGGCCGGCGCCGTCTATCCGGCCGCCGGCCTGGCGCACCAGGCGCGGCAGGCCGGTGCGCGCGTGGTGGTGCAGAACATCGGGCCGAGCGAGCTCGACGGCATTGCCCATGCCGTGCTGCGCGGGCCGTCGGCGCAGCTGCTGCCCGCGCTGCTCGGCGTCTCAGACCCAGCCCAGCGCGCCTAGCAGCGCACCCGCGCCCAGCAGCCACAGCAGGTGGATGCGCGTGCGCCACACCAGCAGCGTGGTGGCGGCGGAGAGCAGCCACAGCGGCCAATCCCGCGCCGGGTCGCCGTGGGCGCTGCCCAGCACCCAGGCCGTGGCCAGTATCAGCCCGATCACCAGCGGCGCCATGCCTTGCTTGAAGGCCCGCACCGAACGGCGCTCGCGGTTGCGGTGCGCCCAGCGCGTGGCGGCCCAGGTCAGCAGGCTGCTGGGCAGCATGACCCCCGCCATGCACACGGCCACGCCCAGTGCGCCGGCGGCCCAGGCCATGTGCGTGCCGTCGCCCGTGTTCAGGCCCACGTTCCAGCCCAGCAGAGCGATGAACAGCACGTTCGGGCCGGGCGCGGACTGGGCGATGACGATGGATGTGTTGAACTGCACGTCGGTGAGCCAGCCCTGGCGCTCCACCAGGAAGCGGTGCATGTCCGGCGCCGTGGCGATGGCGCCGCCCACGGCCAGCAGCGAGATCGACAGGTAGTACAGGAACAGGTTCAGCCAGTCCACGGGCTGCAGGTTCAGTGCAGTGGCCATGATCAGGCTGGGAGCTTGCGCCACGTGAGCGCGCAGGCCGCGCTGCCCACCACGGGCAGCACCCAGGCCAGCGGCAGGCGCAGCACGCTCATGGCGGCAAAGGTGGCCACGACGATCAGGCCGCAGGGCAGGGGCCCCAGCGGGTGCCTGCCCAGCGCCGCCGCCAGCCGGCAGCCCACGCCCGCGACCAGGCCTGCCGCCACCGCGCCCATGCCGCGCAGCGCGCCGACCACCATGGGGTGCGTGGCAAAAACCGCATACACGGCGGCCACTGCCACCACGAGCAGCATGGGCAGCAGCAGCATGCCCACCACGGCCACCAGGGCGCCGCGCGCACCGAAATGGCGGTCGCCCACCATGATGGACAGGTTCACCACGTTGGGGCCGGGCAGTATCTGCGCGGCGGCCCAGTCCTCCATGAATTCCTCGTTCGTCATCCAGCGGCGGCGATCCACCAGCTCGCGCTGCACCACCGCCAGCACGCCGCCAAAGCCCTGCAGCGCCAGCCAGGTGAAGGCCCAGAACAGTTCGCGCAGGCTGTGCGGGCGCGGGCGTTCGCCGATGGAAGAGGTATCGATGGAGGCGGTGGGCATGGCAGGCGCTGCGAAGCACGCCATGGTACGCGGGCGGGGCCCTGGCCGCCGCGCAGGGGCCATCGCCGAATGCGATGCGGCCATCAGCCGGGGCGATGGGGTGGCGATGGACGGGTTCGGTTAAGAGGGAAATACCCATGCAGCACTTATCCAATAAGCGCTGCAAGCTATCATTTTGATATTCCAACGACTGACGGCGAAGCGGCGGCACCCACCATGCACCCCTACATCCTGCTCGGCATCTCCATAGCGGCGGAGGTCGTCGCGACCACGGCCCTGAAGTCCTCACAGGGGCTCACGCGCCTGTGGCCCGCCGTGCTGGCCGTGCTGGGCTATTGCGTGGCCTTCTACCTGGTTTCCAAGGTCATGAACCACATGGCCACGGGCGTGGTGTACGCCGTCTGGTCGGGGCTGGGCATCGTGCTGATCTCCCTCGTGGGCTGGCTGCTCCACGGGCAGAAGCTGGACCTGCCGGCCATCGTGGGCATGGCCATGATCGTGGGCGGGGTGCTGGTGATGCAGCTCCTGTCCAAGACCGCAGGGCACTGAGTTCGGTCAACCACGGTTGCGGGAGCTGCGGGGCTGGGGCTCGGCATCGTCCTCGCTGGCGCGGGGAGCGGCGGCGGGTTTTTTCTCCAGTTGCGTGAGCACCGAGGGCGCGCCCTCGATCTTGTTCTCGCGCATGTACTGGTCCATCTCCTTCCAGCCCGCGAACACCATGGCCTTGGATGCCTTGGGGTTGAGCGTGAAGCAGTCCTCCAGCCCGCGCAGGGCGTGGCGGCAGGCCCCGCCTATGGCTTTGGCTTCGGCCTCGCGCTGCGCGATGCGTGGGTCCGGGCCCAGCCCCGGAATCTCGCAGCCAGCCAGGGCCAGCAGCGCGGCGGCGGCGAAGGCGGCACGAAGGCAGGCAGCAAGGCGGGGGCGTTGGCGAGGTGGCAGCATGTACACCTGATATCGGCAGCGGACACGGCAAATTGAGGCCAGCAGCCCAGAAAAAAGCCCCGGGGGAAGCCGGGGCCTGGTGAAAAGGGGCGCTGACAGGTATTCAGTCGCGCTCGCCGCCCATGATGCCCAGCAGGGCCAGCAGGCTCTGGAAGACGTTGAACAGGTCCAGGTACAGGGCCAGAGTGGCGCTGATGTAGTTGGTCTCGCCGCCGTCCAGGATCTGCTTCAGGTCGTACAGCATGTAGGCGCTGAAGATGCCGATGGCCGCCACCGAGATCGCCATCATGCCTGCCGACGAGCCCACGAACACGTTGACGATGGCGCCTACCATGAGCACCAGCGCGCCCACGAACAGCCATTTGCCCATGCCCGAAAGGTCGCGCTTGATCACGCTGGCCAGGCTTGCCATGACGAAGAACACGCCTGCCGTGCCGGCGAAGGCCGTCATGATCAGGTCGGTGCCGTTCTTGAAGCCCAGCACCATGCCGATCAGGCGCGAGAGCATCAGGCCCATGAAGAAGGTGAAGCCCAGCAGCACGCCAATGCCGGCGGCGGACTGCTTGGTCTTTTCGATGGCGAACATGAAGCCGAAGGCGCCGCCCAGGAACACGATCAGCCCCAGCCCGCCGCGCAGCGACTCGGTGATGCCCGTGGCCACGCCCAGCCATGCGCCCAGCACCGTGGGCACCAGGCTCAGTGCCAGCAGCCAATAGGTGTTGCGCAGCACGCGGTGGCGCTGCTCCTGCGACAACGCATAGCCCGGGCCGATACTGGTGATTTCAGTGCTCATCTGGTTTCTCTCCTGAATGGCCTGCATGGTGCAGGCCGAGGCATTCTAGATGCGGGTGCCGGACGCCCGATGCAATACCCGCGCGCCATCCCGTACTTAAACAGATGGATTCTTTTGCCCCGCGAAGGTTCATTGGCGCGGCGTGCCGGGTCTATGCTTCACGGGCCTGCGCGCGGTGCGCCGCGCGCGTTCCTTTCATCCATTGCAGGATTTGCCGCATGAAAACCAAACCCGAGCTCGAACTTGCCGACGTGAAGCTGATCGCCGCCGCCGCCGAGGCAGAGGCCCTGAAGAACCAGTGGGCCGTGACCATCGCCATCGTGGACGATGGCGGCCACCTGCTGTGGCTGCAGCGCCTCGATGGCGCGCCGGCCATCTCCGCGCACATCGCGCCGGCCAAGGCCCACACCGCCGCCCTGGGCCGCCGCGAGAGCAAGGGCTACGAGGACGTCGTCAACGGCGGCCGCACGGCGTTCCTGAGCGTGCCCACCGTGCAGGGCCTGCTGGAGGGGGGCGTACCCATCATGAAGGGCGGCCAGTGCCTGGGCGCCGTGGGCGTGAGCGGCGTGAAGTCCAATGAAGACGCGCAGATTGCGCGCGCGGGCATCGCGGCCATCGGCCTGTAATCGGCCCGGTATCCGAAGATTCCTTTTTTGATAGCTGGCAGCGCTTGATGGACAAGCGCTGGAGCCCGAAAAAGCCAAAAAACCTTCGAATGGCAAAAAACCGGCCTTGCGCCGGTTTTTTTGCGGGTGGGTGGTGGGTGAAAAAAAGCCTGGCTACGCGGGCATGCCCGTTGGCTGGCCAATACGACCCTTGGGACCGAGGTCCTGGAGTCGCCCCACGATGAAACCTATTTCGTCAGAATCAGTTTGCCGAGCTTGGTGGCCTGCAGGCGGTAGCTGGCGCCGTTGTGCACGATGGTCACGGCTTTGTGGCCGCGCAGCAGGGTTCTGCTGTCGACGGCCATGCCGCCTGCCTGCATGTCTGCCGCCGGGCCATTGAAGTAGCCGACGGAGGCATTGCCGGTATTGCGCAGGTGCGAGGCGGGCAGGGCAGAAGAGGGGATGGTCAGCTCGGCGTGCATGATGATCGTCAATCCGTTTTGGATATTTGAATGATAATCATTATCGTTTGTGTGTCAAGTGTTTTCTTTACTGATCCGCGAACGGTGCGTGGCTTACTGACCGGGGTCGGTTACGAAGCCGATCTTGCGCACGCCGGCGCGCTGCGCGGCCGACATGGCCTGGGCCACGCGTTCGTAGCGCACGTCCTTGTCGCCGCGGATGTGCAGGTCCGGCTGCGGATCCTTGCGCGCCTCGGCCTGCAGGCGCGGTTCCAGTTCCTCGTCGCTGATGCTCGATTCGTTCCAGTGGTACTTGCCATCGGCCGTGACCGACAGGCGGATGGTTTCCGGCTTGACCACCTCGCGCTCGTTGGACGCGCGCGGCAGGTCCACGGGCACGGCATGCTTCATCACGGGCACGGTGATGATGAAGATGATCAGGAGCACCAGCATGACGTCCACCAGCGGCGTCATGTTGATCTCGTTCATCACCTCGTCGGCGTCGTCCTGGGTACCGAAAGCCATGGCACGTCAGCCTTTCTTGATGGGCAGCACCTTGGCCGCAGCGTCGCCCTGCACCGTCACGCGCGCGCCGGTCACGAAATAGGCGTGCAGGTCGTGGGCAAAGCTGTTGAGGCTGCTCAGGATGGATTTGTTGCCGCGCACCAGGGCGTTGTAGCCCAGCACGGCCGGAATGGCCACGGCCAGGCCCAGGGCGGTCATGATCAGCGCCTCGCCGATCGGGCCGGCCACCTTGTCGATCGTGGACTGGCCCGACGCGCCGATGGCCACCAGCGCATGGTAGATGCCCCAGACGGTGCCGAACAGGCCGATGAACGGTGCCGTTGAGCCCACCGATGCCAGGATGGCCAGGCCCGACTGCAGGCGGGCGGTGAATTCGTCGATGCAGTTGCGCAGGCAGCGCGTGACCCAGTCGCTCACGTCCAGGCTGTCGTGCAGATGGGCCTGGGTGTTGCGGTGGTGCGCCGTGGCCTCGCGCCCCTCCAGCGCCAGGTGGCGGAAGGGGTTCGCCGGGTCTGCGCCCAGCTTGGACAGGCCGGCGGCGAAGTCCTCGCTGTGCCAGAAGTCGCGCGCCCGGCGTGCGTGCTTCTTGTACCTGACGATGTCCAGTGCCTTGATGACGATGACGATCCATGATGCCAGCGACATGCCCAGCAACAGCACGGCGACGGCACGCGTGACGAAGTCGCCCTGTATCCAGACGTTGGCGATGCCGAAATGCGATTCCATGAAAACTCCCGGGGTCTATTGTTGGAGAACGAAGTTGATGGGCTGCAGGTACCACATGGCCTCGGGCACGCCGTTGCGCGTGCCGGGCACGAAGCGCCAGCGCGAAACCGTGTCCACGGCCTGGCGGTCCAGGCGCTCGAAGCCGCTCGACTGCTTGATCTCGACCTTCTGCGGCAGGCCGTCGGTGCCTATCAGCACGCGCAGGACGATCTTGCCCTGCTCACCCAGGCGCTTGCTGACCGCGGGGTAGACCGGCTTGGGGTTGTTCAGGTGGCTGGCGTCGCTGGAAGGCTGAACGATGGCCGGCCCGGGCGGGGCCGTGGGCGCCGCAGGGGCCGGGGCAGGAGCGGCCTCGACCGGCGCGGCCGCCGGCTGCGGCTGCACCACGCCCACGGGCGCCGCGGGTGCCGGCGTGGGGTCGGCTATTGCCACGGGCATGGGCGCTGGGGCGGGTGCCGGTGCCGGGCGCGGCTTCGGGGGCGTGGGCTTTGGAGGCGCGGGCACGGGCTTCGGCGGCTGCGGCACGGGCGCCGGCGGGGTAGGCGGCGCGGGCGGTGTCGGTGCAAGAAACTCGCTCAGGACCTCGGCCGGGATGATGACTTCCGCGGCCTGGCGCATCAGCCCGGACTGCAGGGCCCACAGGCCGGCAGCATGCAGCAGCAGCACGGAGCCTGCGATCACGGCGTTGCGGCTCAACCCCCTGGGGGAGCCATATCGATCTGAATGCGACATAAAGTAATAGCGCCAGCACTTGTCCAGCAAGGGCTGGAAGCTAATACAAGCTTGGATATTCTGCCTATTTACGCAGGACCCACCAAGCGGATCCTATGACGATGATCAGACTTGCAGCGAGTGTTGAGAGCAGTTGCATGACGTACCTTCCTGGCAGGCTTTGGCAAGCTGGACGTCACTGGCTCCGACCTCCTTGCGGAGGGCGGCCACCGGCTGCGACGCGCAGCACTGCGCGACGACATCGCGCGCGCAGTCCTCGCAGTGCCCGCATTGGGTGGCAACGCCCAATTCGAACTGGATCTCATCGAAGCTCATACCTGCGCGCGCATGGCGTGCAATCTCGCGGTCGGAAACGCGGCGGCAAACACAGACGATCATGGTGCAGGCAGTCGTGGCTGGCTATGAAACGGTGGTCGGATTATAAATGAGAATTCATCGTATTTGCAGTTTGTATCCCCATTGCGATGTCGAATACTTCGGCTGCTGCTTGGCAGACACAAAAAAACCGGCACGAGGGCCGGTCTTTTTCGTCGCAGGCCCGCTGTGGCGCGGCCTGCCTGCCCGGGCGGGCTTATTTCACGTGCTTGCCGATCAGGCCGGCCATCTCGAACATCGAGACCTGGGGCTTGCCGAACACCTCCTTGAGCTTGGCGTCGGCATTGATCATGCGCTTGTTGGCGGCGTCCTGCAGGTTGTTGGCCTTGATGTAGACCCACAGCTTGCTGATGATCTCCGTGCGCGGCAACGGGGTGGCGCCGACCACGGCAGCCAGGGCCGGGCTGGGAGTCAGCGGCTTCATGAAAGCGGCATTGGGAGTGCGCTTCTTTGCGGGAGCGGTCTTTGCAGTTGCCATGTCGGGTGGTCCTTGTTGGAAGTGAAAAGTATCACCAGCGAAAACCTGCTCCACTGGCTAGCGGCGATGCTACTGGGAAAAAAACGCGTTTCCAAGGAGGGGGAGGTCTTTTTTGCCTCGATTTGTAGTGGCCCGGGAGGCTCCTTTGCACGGGTGGTGCTTCAGCGGCCGCGCCCGTGCCCCACGCGCCATGCCAGGCGCGAGGGCAGGGTGGCCAGCACCACGCTGGCCAGCGCCATGCCGAAGGCCAGCAGCTGGACCGGCGTAAAGCGCTCGCCCAGCGCCAGCACCCCGACCAGCGCCGCGCTCACGGGCAGCAGCACGGTGAACACGCCGCCCTGCGCAGCGGGCACGGCCTTGAGGCCCGTCATCCACAGCCACACGGTCCACATGCACGCGGCCAGCGCGTAGAACAGCAGCAGCAGCCACAGGCTCCAGGGCACGGCGGCGAAGTCGAAGCCCCAGGCGAAGTACATGCCGAGCGGCGTGGACAGCGCAAAGCCCCACAGATTGATGAGTGCGGTGATGCGCTTGGGGCCGAGCGCGCCGGTGAGCTTCTTGCCGATCACGGAATACGCACCCTCGCACACCGAGGCGCACAGCAGCAGGGCATAGCCCAGCCACTGCGTGTAGATGGCGTTTGCAGGATCTTTCCCAATGCTGGCGGGCGCCGCGTGCTCCTGCCTGGATAGCGCGAAAAGCGCGATGCCGGCGACCGCGCAGGCCACCGCCAGCCAGGTGCGCGGCGCCACCCGCTCATGCAGGAAGAGCCAGCTCATCACCGCCACGCAGGCGGGGATGGACGCCATGATCACGCCGGCCGAGGTGGCGCTGGTCAGGCTCACGCCGTAGATCATGCAGACGGTGAACAAAAAGTTGCCGAGCAGGGATTGCAGAAACAACAGGCCGCGGGTCTGCGCCGTCAGCGGCGCCTCCTGCGCGGGCCTTTTGATCCAGCCCAGCATGGCCACGCCGCCGATGCCGAAGCGCATCCAGACGAGCAGGAAAACCGGAAAGGCCGCGGCCAACGGCTTGGACAGCGCCACATAGCTGCCGACCAGCGTCATGCTGAGTGCCAGGCAGAGATAGGCGACGGGGCGGCTGGGGGTGTTCACGCGATGGAGGTGGGGGAAGGGGCGCACATCATGCACGATACGGCTGCGGCAGCGCGCCGTGGCCATCGCTTGCACAGGGAAAATTTCATGATGCGGAAGTTGGTTTTCTCATCGTGAATCATTGGTCTTGTTGCGGTGCAGAAAAATTTCTTGATATGAGAAATTGCTTTTCACAAAGAGGAATGATGTCCGCAAGTATTTGATTTGTATGGAATAAATTTATCTCTTATATAAGACATAAGAGCTTGCATTGGTCTTATATAAGACTTAGAGTTACATCCAAGGGCGCCGCATTGGCGTCTGTCGATTCCCTTACCTCTTGGAGAGCAAGCATGCCGAATTCCCTGAACGCACAATTGAGCCGTGAGCAGCAGATCGCAGCCCTGGAGAAGGACTGGGCCCAGAACCCCCGCTGGAAGAGCGTCAAGCGCGGCTACAGCGCCGCCGATGTGGTGCGCCTGCGTGGCAGCCTGCAGCCCCAGTACACGCTGGCCCAGCGCGGCGCGGAGAAGCTGTGGGAGCTGGTCAACGGCGGCGCCAAGAAGGGCTACGTGAACGCCTTCGGCGCCATCACTGCGGGCCAGGCGATGCAGCAGGCCAAGGCGGGCCTGGAGGCCGTGTACCTGTCGGGCTGGCAGGTGGCCGCCGACGGCAACACCAGCGAGACCATGTACCCCGACCAGTCGCTGTACGCCTATGACTCGGTGCCCACCATGGTGCGCCGCATCAACAACACCTTCAAGCGCGCCGACGAGATCCAGTGGGGCCGCGGCATCAACCCCGGCGACAAGGAATTCATCGACTACTTCCTGCCCATCGTGGCCGACGCCGAAGCCGGCTTCGGCGGCGTGCTCAACGCCTTCGAGCTGATGAAGAACATGATCGCCGCTGGCGCCGCCGGCGTGCACTTCGAAGACCAGCTGGCCGCCGTGAAGAAGTGCGGCCACATGGGCGGCAAGGTGCTGGTGCCGACCCAGGAAGCCTGCGAGAAGCTGATCGCCGCGCGCTTCGCCGCCGACGTGATGGGCGTGCCCACCATCGTGCTGGCCCGCACCGACGCCGAGGCCGCCAACCTGATCACCAGCGACCACGACGCCAACGACAAGCCCTTCCTGACCGGCGAGCGCACGCAGGAAGGCTTCTACCGCGTCAAGAACGGCCTGGAGCAGGCCATCAGCCGCGGCGTGGCCTACGCGCCCTATGCCGACCTGGTGTGGTGCGAGACCGGCACGCCCGACCTGGGCTTCGCCCGCGAGTTCGCGCAGGCCGTGCTTGCCGCCTGCCCGGGCAAGCTGCTGAGCTACAACTGCTCGCCGTCCTTCAACTGGAAGAAGAACCTGGACGACAAGACCATCGCACGCTTCCAGGACGAGCTCTCCGCGCTGGGCTACAAGTACCAGTTCATCACGCTGGCCGGCATCCACAGCAACTGGTTCAACACCTTCAAGTTCGCCCACGCCTACGCCCGTGGCGAAGGCATGAAGCACTACGTCGAGATGATCCAGGAACCCGAGTTCGCCGCACGCGAGCAGGGCTACACCTTCGTGTCGCACCAGCAGGAAGTGGGCGCGGGCTACTTCGACGACGTGACCACGGTGATCCAGGGCGGTTCGTCCAGCGTGAAGGCCCTGACCGGCTCCACCGAAGAAGAGCAGTTCCACTGATCCCGCGCAGAGCGCGCAAGGCCCGGAGCGCAGGCTTCGGGCCTTTTTCGTTGGCGCAGGGTAGAATCTGCGTCTTTCCAACACACAAGGGCGAGAAAGGCAATGTCGGTTATGACACCGCGAACTACGACGGAGACCTCCACCAGCCGCTGAGGCTGGCCGTTCGCGCCTGCACGAGACCACTTTCTCCCCCTCCCTCGAAAAGCGCGGACTGTGTTCCGCGCTTTTTGCTTTGGGGCCGGGAGCGCGCACCGTACCTCTTTCAGCTCACAAGGATTTGCACACCATGCTTCAGATCACGCTCCCCGATGGTTCCCGGCGCGAGTTTCCCGGCCCGGTGACGGTGGCCGATGTGGCCGCCTCGATTGGCTCCGGCCTGGCCAAGGCCGCGCTGGCGGGCAAGATCGGCGACAAGGTCGTCGATACCAGCTACCGGATCACGCAGGACAGCCCCTTGAGCATCGTCACGGCCAAGGACCCCGAGGGACTGGAGGTGATCCGCCACTCCACCGCTCACCTGCTGGCCTACGCCGTCAAGGAACTGTTCCCCGACGCGCAGGTGACCATCGGCCCGGTGATCGAGAACGGCTTCTACTACGACTTTGCCTACAAGCGCCCGTTCACGCCCGAGGACCTGACGGCGATCGAGAAGCGCATGACGGAACTCGCCGCCAAGGACGAGCCCGTGGTGCGCCGCGTGCTGCCGCGCGACGAGGCCGTTGCGTACTTCAAGGGCCTGGGCGAGCACTACAAGGCCGAGATCATCGCCAGCATCCCGAGCAACGAGGACGTGAGCCTGTACCGCGAGGGCGGCTTCGAGGACCTGTGCCGCGGCCCCCACGTGCCCAGCACCGGCAAGCTGAAGTTCTTCAAGCTGATGAAGGTGGCCGGCGCCTACTGGCGCGGCGACCACCGCAACGAGATGCTGCAGCGCGTCTATGGCACGGCCTGGGCCACCAAGGACGAGCTGAACCAGTACCTGCACATGCTGGAAGAGGCCGAAAAGCGCGACCACCGCCGCCTGGGCCGCGAGCTGGACCTGTTCCACATCGACGAGCATTCGCCCGGCACGGTGTTCTGGCATCCCAAGGGCTGGACGCTGTGGCAGGAGGTGGAGCAGTACATGCGCCGCGTGTACCGCGACAACGGCTACCAGGAAGTCAAGGCGCCGCAGATCCTCGACAAGGGTCTGTGGGAGAAGACCGGCCACTGGGACAAGTACCGCGAGAACATGTTCGTCACCGAGAGCGAGAAGCGCGACTACGCGCTCAAGCCGATGAACTGCCCGGGCCACATCCTGATCTTCAAGCAGGGCATCAAGAGCTACCGCGACCTGCCGCTGCGCTACGGCGAGTTCGGCCAGTGCCACCGCAACGAGCCCACGGGCGGCCTGCACGGCATCATGCGCGTACGCGGCTTCACGCAGGACGATGGCCACATCTTCTGCACCGAGGACCAGATTCAGCCCGAGGTGCTGGCGTTCACGCGGCTCCTGCAGAAGGTCTACCAGGACTTCGGCTTCACCGACATCGTCTACAAGGTCGCCACGCGGCCCGACGCGCGCATCGGTTCGGACGAGATCTGGGACAAGGCCGAGGCGGCGCTCATCGAGAGCCTGAAGGCCTCGGGCTGCGACTTCGAGATCTCGCCCGGCGAGGGCGCGTTCTACGGCCCCAAGATCGAGTACACGCTCAAGGACGCGATTGGCCGCCACTGGCAGTGCGGCACCATCCAGGTGGATTTCTCGATGCCCGAGCGGCTGGACGCCGAATACGTGGGCGAGGACGGCGGCCGCCACCGCCCGGTGATGCTGCACCGCGCCATCGTCGGTTCGCTCGAGCGCTTCATCGGCATCCTGATCGAGCAGCACGCGGGCGCGCTGCCGGTGTGGCTGGCGCCGGTGCAGGTGGCGGTGCTCAACATCACCGACGCGCAGAGCGATTACTGTCGCGAAATTGCCGCAAAGCTGCAGAAAGCGCTGCCGCATCAAGATCTTAGGGTGGTCCAGGATCTGCGTAACGAAAAGATTACGTATAAAATACGCGAGCATGCGCTGCAAAAGCTGCCCTACATCCTGGTCGCGGGCGACAAGGAGAAGGCGGCCGGAGCCGTCGCAGTGCGCGCCCGGGGCAATAAAGACCTGGGTGTGATGTCCCTCGACGCCTTTGTCGAACTGATCGCACGGGACATCGCCTCCAAAGCCTGATTTTTAAGTCAAAACTGGCCTTAGAGCGCACAGGTGGTGCGTGAGCAGCTACGCTTTTCGTAGCATTTTTGATTGAAGGTGAGAGCCATCGCTACTGAATTTCGTGACCGTCGCCAGCGCGAGGAGCGCAAGCACCGCCTGAACCGGGAAATCATGGCGCCCGAAGTGCGCCTGTCCGGCCCTGACAACGAGCCCCTGGGCATCGTCAGCCTGCAAGAGGCTCTGCGCATGGCGGGCGACCTGGATGTGGACCTGGTGGAGATCGCCGCCACGGCCACGCCGCCGGTGTGCCGGTTGATGGACTACGGCAAGTTCAAGTACCAGGAACAGAAGAAGGCTGCCGAGGCCAAGGCCAAGCAGACGGTCATCGACATCAAGGAAGTCAAGTTCCGCCCCGGTACGGACGATGGCGACTACAACATCAAGCTGCGCAACATCCGCCGCTTCCTGGCCGATGGCGACAAGGTGAAGGTCACGCTGCGCTTTCGCGGCCGCGAGATCACGCACCAGGAACTGGGACTGGCCCTGCTCAACCGCCTGCGCGACGAGCTGGCCGACAGCATCCAGGTGGAGCAGTTCCCCAAGCTCGAAGGCCGCCAGATGATCATGATGATCGCGCCGGCGCGCAAGAAGCCCGGGGCCAAGCCCGCGGCGGATGCCGCGGCAGCGGCCGCGTAGGCGAGAGGATTTGGCCGGCGCCCGCCGCAAGGCGGGTGCCGGCCGATAGGCCATGCGAAAGCATGGCCGCACGGCGGGCGCAAGCCCGCCGCTTGAAAAAGTGGCTCGGGGCCAACAAGGTTGCACAGCGGTGTGCAAACGCCTCACGAGCACAAGCAACAGGAGCATTCACATGCCCAAAATGAAGACCAAGAGCAGCGCGAAGAAGCGTTTTCGCGTTCGTCCGGGTGGCACCGTCAAGCGCGGTCAAGCCTTCAAGCGTCACATCCTGACCAAGAAGACCACCAAGAACAAGCGCCAGTTGCGTGGTGCAGTGGCCGTGCATGAGACCAACATGGGTCACATGGCACAGATGCTGCCCTTTGCCGGCCTGTAATCAACTGACGAACAAGGAGAAAGCACATGCCTCGCGTCAAACGTGGTGTTACGGCCCGCGCCCGTCACAAGAAGGTTCTCGCCCTGGCCAAGGGTTTCCGCGGCCGCCGCGGCAACGTCTTCCGCATCGCCAAGCAGGCGGTGATGAAGGCCGGGCAATACGCCTACCGTGACCGCCGTACCAAGAAGCGCGTGTTCCGCCAGCTGTGGATCGCCCGTATCAACGCCGCTGCCCGTGAACTGGGCCTGACCTACAGCCAGTTCGCCAACGGCCTGAAGAAGGCGTCCATCGAGATCGACCGCAAGATGCTGGCCGACCTCGCGGTGCATGACAAGGCTGCCTTCGGCAGCATCGTGGAGCAAGTCAAGGCCAAGCTGGCCGCTTGAGTTCACGACTGTCAGCTATGTTCTTCATAGCTTTCAGCGCGCAAACAACAAGGGCTAGGGCTTGAGAAGGCGCTAGCCCTTGTTTCTTTTCAAGAGTCGATATGAACGAGTTGGATTCCTTGGTCGAAAGCGCGCGCGAGTCGTTCGCGCGCTCTGCAACCCCCGCCGAACTGGAGAACGCCAAGGCGCAGTTCCTGGGCAAGTCGGGCCGCCTGACCGAGCTGATGAAGGGCATGGCGCAGCTCTCGCCCGATGAGAAGAAGACGCGCGGCGCGGCGATCAACGTGGCCAAGCAGGCGGTGGAGGCGCTGCTCGCGGCGCGCCGCCAGGCGCTGGCCGATGCGGAGCTGCAGCGCCAGCTCCAGGCCGAGGCGCTGGACGTGACGCTGCCCGGCCGCAAGCAGGGGCGCGGCGGGCTGCACCCGGTGTCGCTCACGCTCGAGCGCATCGAGGGCATCTTCGGCTCCATGGGCTTCGACGTGGCCGACGGCCCCGAGATCGAGACCGACTGGTTCAACTTCACGGCCCTCAACACGCCCGAGGACCATCCCGCGCGCTCCATGCACGACACCTTCTACGTGGAAGGCGGCACGAGCGAGGCGCCCCACCTGCTGCGCACGCACACCAGCCCCATGCAGGTGCGCTACGCGGTGCAGCACGTCAAGAAATACCGCCACCTGATCGACGCGGGCCAGCCCATGCCCGAGATCCGCGTGATCGCGCCGGGCCGCACCTACCGCGTGGACAGCGACGCCACGCACTCGCCCATGTTCCACCAGTGCGAGGGCCTGTGGATCGGCGAGAACGTGAGCTTCAAGGACCTGAAGGTCGTGTTCACGGCCTTCTGCAGGACCTTCTTCGAGAGCGACGACCTCGTGCTGCGCTTCCGGCCCAGCTTCTTCCCGTTCACCGAGCCCAGCGCCGAGATCGACATCCAGTTCCAGAGCGGCCCGCTGGCCGGCCGCTGGCTGGAGGTGGCGGGCAGCGGCCAGGTGCACCCCAACGTGGTGCGCAACATGGGGCTGGACCCCGAGCGCTTCATCGGCTTCGCCTTCGGCATGGGGCCGGACCGGCTGACCATGCTGCGCTATGGCGTGAACGATTTGCGCCTGTTCTTCGACGGCGACATCCGCTTCCTGTCGCAGTTCCAGTAACGCACGAAAAGAGGAGCTGCCAGCGCTTTCCAGCAAAGGGTTTCAGGCTATTTTTATATTGAAACCAAGACACAGAAAGCGCCAGCAGCTCACTTTAAAAGAGCACGCCAAAGAAGTCTGACTATGCAATTTCCTGAATCCTGGTTGCGAGAGTTCTGCAACCCGCCTTTGAGCACCCAAGAGCTGGCCGACACCCTGACGATGGCGGGGCTGGAGGTCGAGGAGCTCCAGCCCGTCGCCCCGCCGTTCAGAAGAATAGTCGTCGGCGAGATCAAGGAGGCCGCGCAGCACCCCAACGCCGACCGCCTGCGCGTGTGCCAGGTGGACGTGGGCCAGCCCGAGCTGCTCAACATCGTCTGCGGCGCGCCCAACGCGCGCGTGGGCATCCGCGTGCCGTGCGCCATGGTGGGCGCCGAGCTGCCTCCGGGCGAGGACGGCAAGCCCTTCCTCATCAAGGTGGGCAAGCTGCGCGGCGTGGAGAGCCACGGCATGCTGTGCTCGGCGCGCGAGCTGAAACTGTCCGAGGACCATGGCGGCCTGCTGGAGCTGCCCGCCGACGCGCCGCTGGGCCAGGACATCCGCGAATACCTGAAGCTTGACGACACGCTGTTCACGCTCAAGCTCACGCCCAACCTCGCGCATTGCCTGAGCGTCTACGGCGTCGCGCGCGAAGTGTCCGCGCTCACCGGCGCGCCGCTCAAGGCGCCGCAGTTCCCGAAGGCTGCAGCCGCCATCGATGACCGCCTGCCCGTGCGCGTGAGCGCGCCCGACCTGTGCGGGCGCTTCTCGGGCCGCGTGGTGCGGGGCGTGAACCCGCGCGCGCAGACGCCGCAGTGGATGGTCGATCGCCTCGCGCGCTGCGGCCAGCGCAGCGTGGCGCCGCTCGTGGACATCTCCAACTACGTGATGTTCGAATTCGGCCGGCCGTCCCACATCTTCGACCTGGACAAGATCCACGGCGGCCTCGACGTGCGCTGGGGCAGGGCGGGCGAGCAGCTCAAGCTGCTCAACGGCAACACCATCACCGTCGACGGGAAGGTCGGCGTGATCGCCGACGAGCGCGAAGTGGAATCGCTCGCGGGCATCATGGGCGGCGACGCCACGGCCGTCTCCGACGACACGCGCAACATCTACGTGGAGGCCGCCTTCTGGTGGCCCGAGGCCGTGGCCGGCCGCTCGCGCCGCTACAACTTCGCGACCGACGCGGGCCACCGCTTCGAGCGCGGCGTGGACCCCGAGCTCACCGTGGAGCACATCGAGCGCATCACGCAGCTCATCGTCGAGATCTGTGGCACGCCCGAGACGGCCCTGGGCCCCATCGACGACCAGCGCGTGAACATGCCCGCGCAGAACGCCGTGCGCATGCGCGTGGCGCGCGCGGCCAAGGTCATCGGCATGCCGCTCACGCAGGCGCAATGCGCGGACGCGCTCAGGCGCCTGGGCCTGCCGGTGCAGGAGGAGGAGGGCGCCGTCACCGTGCTGCCGCCGTCCTTCCGCTTCGACCTGCGCCTGGAGGAAGACCTGATCGAGGAAGTCGCGCGCGTGGTGGGCTACAACAACCTGCCCACCAATCCGCCGCTCGCCCCCATCACGCCGAAGCTGCGCGCCGAGTCGCGCCGCAGCAGCTTCGCCGTGCGCCGCGAGCTCGCGGCCCTGGGCTACCAGGAAACCATCAACTTCAGCTTCGTCGAGGAGCGCTGGGAGAAGGAGCTGGCCGGCAACGCCGCGCCCATCAGGCTGCTCAACCCCATCGCCAGCCAGCTGAGCGTGATGCGCTCGTCGCTGCTGGGCTCGCTGCTGCAGGTGCTCAAGTTCAACCTGGACCGCAAGGCCGGCCGCGTGCGCGTGTTCGAGCTCGGCCGCGTGTTCCTGCGCGACGCCGGCGTACAGGGCAGCGACAGCAGTGTGGAGGGCTATGCCCAGCCCATGCGCGTGGCGGGCCTGGCCCATGGCACGGCCGACGCGCTGCAATGGGGCCGCAAGGACAAGGCCGTGGACTTCTACGACGCCAAGGGCGACGTGGAGGCGCTGCTGGCACCGCTGCGCCCCGTGTTCGAACCGGCCGCGCACCCTGCGCTGCACCCGGGCCGCTGCGCGCGCGTGCTGCTCGACGGCAAGGCCATCGGCTTCGTCGGCGAACTGCACCCGCAGTGGCGCCAGTCCTGGGAACTGTCCGCGGCGCCGGTGATGTTCGAGCTCGAACTCGATGCCGTGCTGCAGCGCAAGGTGCCGGCCTTCCGCGCCGTGGCCAAGCGCCAGTTCGTGGAGCGCGACATCGCCGTGGTCGTGGCCGAGCGCGTCACCCATGACGAGATGACGGGCGCCATCGCCGCCGCCCTGCCGGGCGAACTGCTGCGCTCGGCCGTGCTGTTCGACGTGTTCCGGCCCCAGCCGCCGCGTGCGGGCGAGAGCGCGCCGGCGGGCGCGCTGGCCCAGGGCGAAAAGAGCCTGGCCATACGCCTGACGCTGGGCAGCGACAGCGCCGCGCTGACGGATACGGAAATCGACGCTGCCGTGCAGACCGTGCTGCAGGCGCTGGCCCAACGGACGGGAGCGAGGCTGCGATGACATCGGGAATGGAAACCGGCGCGATCGAATTCGCGGTGGAGAGCCTGGAGTCCCCGGCCCTGACCAAGGCGCAGCTGGCGGACCTGCTGTTCGAGCACATAGGCCTGAACAAGCGCGAGTCCAAGGACATGGTGGACGCGTTCTTCGACCTCATCGTGCAAAGCCTGGTCGATGGCCAGGACGTGAAGCTCTCGGGCTTCGGCAACTTCCAGATCCGCACCAAGGCCCCGCGGCCCGGGCGCAACCCGCGCACGGGCGAGGCCATTCCCATCGAGGCGCGGCGCGTGGTGACGTTCCATGCCAGCAGCAAGCTCAAGGAGCAGATCCAGGGCCAGTCCAAGGCCTGAAACAGTTGACACTGTGTTGCGTTTGCTGGTCCTTGGGCGCTGGTGGGCGCGGAGCGCCTGCAGTACCCTCGACGGTTTCCGCTCATTCGCGCATATTCCATGAGCACCTTGCTGCCCCCCATTCCGGCCAAGCGCTACTTCACGATTGGTGAGGTGGCGGATCTGTGCGGCGTCAAGCCCCATGTCTTGCGCTACTGGGAGCAGGAGTTCACGCAGCTCAGGCCCGTCAAGCGTCGCGGCAACCGCCGCTACTACCAGCACCACGAGGTGCTGATGATCCGCCGCATCCGCGACCTGCTGTACGACCAGGGATTCACCATCAGCGGCGCGCGCAACCGGCTGCAGGAACTGGTGCATGCGGACAAGGGCGCGCGCGGCGCCTCGCTGCCCGGGCTCGACGATGAGCAGGCATTGCACGGGGAGCCCGGCGCGCAGCCCGCGGAGGGCGGCGCGCCGCGCGCCTTGCCCCTTGGCTCCGCACAGCTGAGAAAAGAATTGGAAGAAATTCGCGCACTTCTTTTTTAGTGCTGTTTTTTCGCTATAGAATACAAGTCTTGTCGGCGTGTAGCGCAGCCTGGTAGCGCACTTGCATGGGGTGCAAGGGGTCGCGAGTTCGAATCCCGCCACGCCGACCAATAAAATCAACGGGTTAGCTCAGAAATGAGCTAGCCCGTTTTTCTTTTTGGCGCTCCGGGGGTAAACCGGGGGGTAAACCGCCGTTGCGCAGGCCGTTCTGATGACGGCCTCACGAAGAACCCACGTCGTAGCAACAGGCTTTTTGTTCTCACAGGGTCTTGCATGTAGGCGTCTGTGGCGGTCAAGCAACGCCTGCCGGTCTTTGCGCCACCGGACGACAAAAAAGTTCGTGTTCGCGAAATGGGTTTTTGGCGACATGTTCTGGTGACGTGTCGCTAACGGGGTCACGTTTGATCTGCGCTCGGTTTGTGTGCGGAGTTGCCCTTGGGGGACGGAGCGTCCCGGCGTACCGCCGTCGGGCTCTGCGGGCTGCGCCCCGCGCCCCTGCAGGTCGCGGCCATAAGGCTCCGATCCCTGACGCCTCCGGCCGTCCCGGCCTGCGCGCTGCGCTTGCCTGTCTCACGCCTGCTGGTGTGGTGGGGCTGGCTTGCTGGTCCCTTCATCCTTGCACACCGTTCTCGCCGTCAAGGTCTGCGCGCACCTTGTGCGCTGGCGGCCTCTCGGCCGTCTTCGAACCTGTGACTGCTGCGCTGCGGCGTGCCGGTTCCGGTCTCGGGCAATCCCGCCCGATCATCGGAGTTGGTCATGCAGCACGATCTGTTCTCTTCCCTCGATTCGTTCCTGTCGGTGCCCGCTGGTTCTGGCGGCTTGCTCATCCGCGATGTAACCGGGCAGTACCGTCCGGCTGAGGCCGACGAGGTTTTGCTGGCCGCGCAGCGCCTGCTGGCGGCCCAAGTGCGTGGCAGCGACCTGATGGACTCGCCTGCAGTGGTCAAGGAATTCCTGCGCTCTCGCCTGGGCCATCTGCCGCACGAAGTGTTTGCGGTGATGCACCTGGACTCACAGAACCGTGTGCTGGACTACGTCGAGATGTTCCGGGGCACGGTGAGTCAGACCTCGGTCTACCCACGTGAGGTGGTGCGCGATGCTCTTCTGCGCAACAGCAGCGCATTGGTCCTGGTGCACAACCACCCCAGTGGCGAAGCGCGTCCGTCGCGAGCCGACGAACACCTGACGCAGACGATCAAGCAGGCCACGGCACTGGTCGACGTGCGGGTGCTAGACCACTTCATCGTGGCGGGTGAGGTGGTCTGCTCCATGGCAGAAATCGGCCTCGTTTGAGCCAGGGGGCTTCGCCCCCTTTTGTTCTTCGTTTAAGTGCGCGCTGCGCGCGCGGATCGAAGAGCGGCTGACCAGGCCGGCACAGCCGGCAGCATGGTGTTGCGGCCCTGTCCCGTGCCCGGGGATCGCGGTCTGGTTTCCTTCCCGCTGTGCGGGAAAGAGCCCGCTGGACGAACTGGCGCTTGGGCCACTCCCGCCGCTGCGCTGTGGTCTCGTCCCGTCCGCCAGATCGTCCCCCCGGTCACCCGCCATGCCCGAAGCCGGGCCGCTGGGAATGCCGGAGACAGTAAACCACTGGAGTGATCGCAGCGGCTCGAACGTCGCGCCAGTCGCTGCGCTTGGTGTCACGCCGTCCGCAGAGTCGCCGCTGCTCATTTCACCCGGTCGCCTGTGCTGTGCTGGTCGCCCGAAGAGGCTAGGGCAGCGCGTGCGCCAATGGGCCCACCGTTCTCCCCCCACGGCGCCCCCATCCACAGGTGAGGGGGACTTGTGGGGGGATCTTTCAGCGGTGGGCCAGGTAACTGGCTCACTGCTTCGTGCTGCAAGGTTTCCCCATCCCCCACCCCTTCCCGAGGGAAGGGGCCTTGCCCACCCCCCGCCCGCCCGTGGGCGGGAGCGAGGGAGTCCGAGCAAGAGGATCGGTTTTGAGGAGCCCGGATCGGGGTCCGGCTGGTCGCTCTTGCAAGGAGTTTCACCATGGCAAATGTTCAAGTCATCCAGCGCCACGCGCACCTGGCCGGTGCCGTCAAGCTCGAATTCGTCAGCGGGCGCGAAGGCCGTCTCGCCAAGGCGACGCTGACCGCCATCAGCAACCAGTACCGCGGCAGCGGTGAAGACCGCGAGGAACGCGCGGTCGCCGTTCAGTGGACCCTCTGGGGCAAGCAGGCCGAACACGCCGCCGAGTACCTGGGCAAGGGCTCCCACGTCAACGTGGTGGGGCGCCTGCACAACACCCAGTACCAGGACGGAGACGGCCGCGAGGTCTACGGCATGGCGTTCACCGTCGAAGACATCGACTACCTCGACAGCAAGGCCGAAAGCGAAGCCCGCCGCAGCCGCAGCGCGCAGGAGCTGCACAACCCAATGCCAGCCACCGCCTGAAGCACACCACCGGGCGCCAGCCGCCCGGTCTCCATCTCACTCATCCATCCCGAACCAGGAGCACACCATGATCTCCACCGCCCATTCCCCCCGTCTGGCCGCCCGCTTCGGCCAGAACACGTTTGTGATCCGCAGCGAAAGCCCACTGGCCGAAGATCAGATGCGCCGCGCTGCCCCGTCCATCTTTGCCGAAGGAAAACACGGCAGCCGTTCCGAGCGCTACACCTACATTCCCACCATCGACGTGCTGCGCAGTCTGCGCCATGAAGGGTTCGAGCCCTTTATGGTGGCGCAAAGCAAAAGTCGCATCGAAGGCAAGACCGAGTTCACCAAACACATGATCCGCATGCGCCACGCGGGGCAGGTGAGTACCCGCCCCGAGGCCAACGAGATCATCCTGATCAACAGCCACGACGGCGCCAGCAGCTACCAGATGCTTGCGGGCGTGTTCCGCTTTGTCTGCTGCAACGGTCTGGTGGTGGGTGATGTCACCAACGACATCCGCATCCCGCACAAGGGCAACATCCGTGACGAGGTGATCGAAGGCGCTTTCCGGGTGCTGGAGGACTTCGAGGCCGTGGACGCGTCCACCGACGGCATGAAGGCCCTGAGCCTGCAGCCCGAAGAACAGAGGGCCTTTGCCACCGCCGCCCTGGCATTGCGCTACGGTGCGCGAGGGGAGGGCGAACCACCGGCCCCGGTCACCGCCGATCAACTGATCGAAGCCCGCCGTCCGGAAGACTTCGGCGCCAGTCTCTGGACCACGTTCCAGCGCGTGCAGGAGAACGCGATGAAGGGCGGCCAGCCGGGCCGTGGTGCCAAGGGCCGGCGCCTGCACACGCGCCCGGTGGCCAGCATTGACCGCAGCGTGAGCCTGAACCGGGCGCTGTGGGTGCTAGCCGAAGAGATGCGCAAGCTCAAGGCCTGAACGGGGCCAACATCACACCGCCCCAACGCTGGGCGGTGTGGTCCACCCGAAATTCTGAAGCGCTCGCCGGCTGCCGCCGGCTCGCGCGATTTCGGCTGAGACTTCTCACCGAAGCCACAGCAAGGCGGCCATTCCCCAGCTGATGGCCGAAGCAAGCACCGCTGTCGCGGCGTGCAGAAGCCACCCTTCCCAGGGGCGTGCACCCTTGCGGGCCAGGGCTGCCACGTCTTGCAGCGGCAGCATCACCCGCTGCAAGGCCGGGCCGACTTCATGGCGGAACACCACACGCGCCGCTTCCTCCATGGCCCGGGTCTGTGTGTCCACAGTCCCCCGTGCCATTTCGTCCGCGCGGCGGGCAATGTGCTTCACCGTCTGAACCTTCGCGTTCTCGGTGATTTCATCCATACGCTTTGAATACGCTTCGACCCTCTCCGCCAGTTCGGTGCTGGTACTCAGCAACTCCATGCGGCTCGCTTCCAGTTGGGGTGCCAGTTTTTCGAACCGATCCAGCAACGTGCCCAGATCGCCGATGGCCACCGCCATCAGCTCCTCGCGGGCCGTGACCAGGTCGCTCACTGTGCCTGCCGTGCCAGCGGCACCACGTTACTGGCGGCGCTCTCGGCCAGACCGAGCGCCGCAAAGCAGGCATCCAGCTGCGGCAATACCCCAACCGCCAGTCGCCGTGTGGCCAGCTTCTGGGCCAGCGCGAGCTTTTCTGCGGTGTCGCTGGCCTTGACGATCAGGGCCTTGTAGTCGGTTTCGTCAAGGGCCAGGGTGGCAAGGTCGGCATTGCTGCCCCGGATACGGCCATAAACCTCGTTGGGGCCCAGATAGCAGGCCACGTTCTCTGTGGCGACGGGTTGCGCTTTGAGGAATGCCCGCAACAGATCGAAGTGCGCCGGGACATCTGCAGCGCCGCTGACCATGTTGAACACCAGCCGCACCCTTGAACGGGGTACGCCCAGCCGCGCCAGCTCGACCAGGGTGGCGATGGTGTCCTGCTGCTGCTTGAGGGCGGGCACCGTGGGAACCACGAACGCATCGAAGTCCTCATGGCTGCCTTGGTACTTCTGCATCAGGTCGAGCAATTTCTCCACGTTGCTGGCCCCGATGTCCACCACCGCGCTGTCCATGGTCTGCAGGAGCTCCTGCAGCTCGCCGAACTGCCGGCCACGCATCGCATGGCCCTCGCCGTCGGCCGCGTTCAGGCTCTCGACGGAGAACAGCTCAGCACCGTCTATGCGGGGCAGCAGCAGGTGCCTGGCGATGGTGGTTTTGCCCACGTTTCCCGAGAAATTGATGACGGCGATTTTCATGGTGAGTCCTTTGCGTTGAGCCTGGCGCGCGCCAGGGGGTTGGTGATTCGGCTGCTCGCGAACGCTTCGGCGATCTCTTTGCCGCTGCGCATGTCCGTTTGAACGGAAGCGACCTGAGGTGACTGGGGCGTGGTGGTTGGTGGAGGGGTTGCGGACGCCAGCGGTTGGGTGAGAGCGGCTGGCACTTCATCTGGTCGCGCACCCGAGGCCAATACCTGTGCGACGGAAGCTGCTTTGGTGGCTCTGGCCACTTCGCGCTGCACGGTCGCATTGCTCACGTGCACGCCGACCGCAGCCAATGCCATGCGGATCGCCTCGAAGGTGTAGCCCTGGGCGCGCAGCTCCCGCATGTCCTGCGCAAATCGCTTGGCCTTGCGTGAGCTTCTGCCCGGTGGATCGGTTGGAACCAGTTTCATCGTTCGGTTTCTGGTCAGACGTTGGTCGGCTGTTCTTCAATTGCTGATCGGTTTGTGCAGTGGCTGTTTGCCTGCTGATCACTGCTCGTGCTGAATGCTCACGTGCTGAGCGGTGCTGCTCGGTACGTGTTCATCTTCAACCCGCCTGGCGCCTGTTCGCCTGCTGGATTCGGACCCAAATCCAGCGGCTACAGAGCCTCGATTCAGGCCAATACTGGGTTGATAGGTGAGTGCAGAGATAGGCGGCCTGCCGCCGGTTTCACAAGCGCTCCGCGCCCCTCCATTCGTCGGCCCATGAACACCCCAACACACGACTTCGTCACGGTTGAAATGCGCGGCTTGAAGGCCGCGCTGGTGGCCTGTGCGCAGGCGCAACGGGTCAGCGTCTCGGAGTTGGTGCGCGGCGCCGTGGCGCGCGATCTGGGACTTTCGACGGAGGGTGAGCCCCGTATCGGGGAGATGCCCCACCCGGCTGGACACACGGCCAGCGTCAAGCTGTCGATCCGAATGACGGCCCAGGAGGCTTCGCAACTGGCTGCAGGCGCCCGAGCCGCAGGTCTGTCACGCGGTGCATACCTGGCTGGGCTGGTGGCTAACGTGCCCGTGTTGTCTGCCGGTGGCGGCCGGGCCGAACACATCGCCGCACTTAGGGTTTCCAGCGCCGAACTGGCCACCCTGAGCCGAAACATCCACCGTCTCACCGTGCTGCTGCGCCAGGCCAACGTAGAGCCCGCCAGGGCCTATCGCGAGATGCTGGACACGCTGGCGGGCGACGTGCGCCGCCACCTGGAGCTGGCCGCCCGTGCCTTGGCCGACCTGCAACCGCGCAGCCTGGGCGCAGGGTCAACCACGTCCCCTATCAAATAGCGAAAGGAGTTCGACATGGCTACCCCGGACAACCTTGACGGCATCCTGATCACCTGGGGTGATCGCCTGTTCTACCCCGGCAACCGCGTCATGAAGGTGAAGCCTTCTCCCCGGTTGAGTGGGGACGCGGCACGGCAACGCGCGGCCGTCATCCGCCAGCGCATTGCGGCCACGGTGATGCGGCGTGCGCCTCAGGTCATGGTCAAGGTGACTGGGGGAGGGCGCGGCCTGCGGGCCATTGCCGCCCACTTCCGCTACATCAGCAAGAACGGCCGGCTGGAGATCGAGGACCAACGCGGCGAAATCATGCGGGGCAAGGACGTTCTGCATGACCTGGCCGAAGAGTGGCGATTCAGCGGCTCATACATACCCGACGGGGCAGAGCCGGGCCACCGGCGGGAGGCCTTCAACATCATGCTGTCGATGCCACGCGGCACCGACCCGCTAACCGTGCAGCGCGCCGCCCGGGAGTTCGCACAGGTCGAGCTGAGGGACCACAAATACGTGATGGTGCTGCACGACCACCAGGCCAACCCGCATGTGCACATCAGCGTGCGGGCCGAGTCGGCGCTGGGCAAGCGCCTCAACCCACGCAAGGCCGATCTACACCGCTGGCGCGAGACCTTCGCCGAGAAGTTGCGCGGGCATGGTGTGGACGCGGAGGCTACCCGGCAAGCGACGCGCGGGCGCAACCGCAAACACGACGACCTTTGGCGCATCAAGGCTCGGCAGGAAGGGAGACTGCTCTCCGCCCGTACGGGCGCCAAAAGCAGCTCGCAGACCCGCACCACGCGCTCTGGTGCAGCCGAAGCATGGGTCCACGTCGGCGACGCGCTGGCGAGATCCGGTGATTTGACTGACCGAGAACTGGCGAGGTCTATCGCCGAGTTCACCCGGGAGATGTTTTCGAGCCTGGTGCAGACATCTCCAAAGAGAGCGCCCGACATCACACAACAACCGATTCCACGCGATGCCAGTCCGCGCCGTTGACGCCACGAGACGCGGTCACGCAGCGGCGTACTCGGTTTCGGCGTCGGTCAATCGCGGGACTTGCATCGTAGGGGTGGACATATCTCTCGTCCAAAGAGGGATCAGCTTGACCGTGACGACAATCTCCGAGTTCTGATCATCGCCCGCAGTCATGATTTTGAAAGCAGGTGGCGGAAGGTTTGCGGCCAAGCCATCAGGCATCGGGTAGACAAGCTCTAGAGCCGAGCACCCATAGCGCATGGCATACGCCAGAAGTTGGTACACGTCGGCTTCATCCACGCCGTAGTCAGGGACGGCCGGGTTGAGGCGCTTCCACTTCGCATCGACCACGCGATCAATGCTTGAAGCGGCGCCGTTCTGGCCAACCTTCCAGACCGTGATGTCTGGCTTCAGCAAAAACACACCGGTTGCACCATGAGCAGCCAGGTGCAAAGGAGGCCCCTGCTTGTGAACGATTTGGTCAGGCCCGGCTACGTCTTCTTCGCGCTTGGCAACGTGTGCTTCGAACAGCTTGTTCATGTCGAACAACAGCCCGGGCGCCTGCGTAGCTCCTGCGCTCATAGCCGGGCTGGCCATCGCCAATATCCACTCGCACCAGGTGAGCAGGGGGGCGTAGCGGTGCGTGGTGCGGTCTCGCGAAAGGGACGCCACATCCTTCGCCGACATTCTCACCGATGAAATGCTGGCGTACCGGGCATGGGTCTCGAACCACAGACGCTGTGTATTGCCATTGATGAGCCACGTTCTGCAGGCGTCCAGCGTCGCACGTACCGCGCGGTTGTAGGCGTTGTCAGCGGTGAATTCGTCGTACTCGCAATGCAGCAGGTGTGGCCGCGCGAGGTTGCGACGGACATGACCATGCGCCTGGAAGCGCCCCTTGATGACAGGAAGGTCGTCTGCATGCGCCACATACCGACTGATCAAGCCTCTTCGGGCTTGTTCAAGTGCGCAATGCAGGAATGCCTCGATGAAGATGTCTAGCAGCGGCGCGCGCACGGCTTGCTGCGGCGCGAAGCCAATTTTCGTGATCGCAACCTGCCGGGCGCTGTGCAGCATCGCCAGCAAGGCGCCGCGAGAGCGCTCCAGTTCGTCGGCTGTTCGCGCATCTGCCATCCCCACCTTGGGCAGCACTTCGACTACGCAGGTTGGCAACCGAACGATTCCGCAGTGTTGCGCGAGCTTGATTCCGCCGGAGAGGCGCTGACAGAAGCCTCGGCGAAGATCGTTCAAACGGAGAAGGGCTTGCGCTTCGGCCTCGGATAGCCATTGGGGGGCCTCTTCTTCCGAGATACCAGGCGCATGGTCCCCCTCGAAGACGGGGATGACCTCATGTTCCAGCACAGTGACGGTGCGCAGGCCGCCCATGGGATCAAACCGGGTTCTGGGTGTTGGCGACTTCTTCGGACTGTGCTGGCGTCGCCATATTGAGTTGTGCAGCTCCGTACAGCCCCATGATGTGCGCTTCGTTCCAGCTGCTGGGGTCGCCTACAGCGAAGGTCGTCCTCGCTTCAGTGCCCACAGATTGCTTTGCACCGGGGAAGAGTTCGGATGGCGACAGTGAGCGCGATTTGAAGAAAACGCTGTCCTTGCCGTTTCCAGTCAAGACCAGGCGCACCTTCTCCATGTCTTCAAAAAAGTACTCTTGAAGCAGCGGAATCACGCGCTGGGCCAGCACCTGCTGCAGCTCGGCGAGAGATGTGATGCCCATAAACACGGCGTGACCGATGGCGTGGTCGCGGTCGAGTAAGTACTCCAATCGGTCGTTCAAGCACTGGAGCAACGCGCGCAAATCAACCACTCCCAGCATCGCCGGCTCGATCCGCTTGGGCTCGGGTGCGCACTCCTGGAAGCGGAATCGGCGTCGCAAAGCGATGTCCATCATCGCGATGGATCGGTCGGCCGTGTTCATCGTGGCGACGATGTTCAGGTTGTCAGGCACCCCAAAGCGCTCTGGCAGACCGGGCAAAGTCACCCAGGCGCCTTCGTCCTTTACCTTGCTTCCAGCAATCACGCGCTTGCTGGGTTCGATCAAAGTGATCAGCTCACCGAAGACCTTGGCCACATTCGCGCGGTTGATTTCGTCGATGAACAGCGTGAACTGCTGGGTCGGGTTGGCATGGGCCTTTTCGCACAGGGTAAGAAAAGGGCCTTTCTGGAACACCACGGCTACACCCGCACCGTCCTGGGCGGCGACGGGGCGCAGCCCGCCAATGAAGTCCTCGTAGGCATAGCTGGGATGGAAGGCCACGAAGGCAAAGTCTTCCCCCTTGTCGTACGCCGTCTTCATGCGCGCCTGCATCTCAAAGGTCTTGCCGGTTCCCGGTGGTCCGAAGAGGATCAGGTTGTCGGCCAGGCGAAGCGTAGGCTTGGCATTGGTTGCGACTTCAACGTCATATTCAGGGTCGGGCTCATGTGCGGACAGTGCAGCAGATCCCTTGGCAGAGCCGTCTTTGCCGGAAGTGCCGTCAGAACCCCTAACTGGTTGAGTCGCCTCTTCCTTGATGAGCGTACCCACAGGGAGTTCGTAGTAGTCCACCGCGCCAGGATGCTGCAGCTCAAGCCGTTTGCGCAGTTCCAGCAACGCCGCATCCATCGCAGGGCGGCTTTCGCCCAGAGCTTGCGTCCAGATCTTGTGCGCACGCGCCACCTGAAACTTGTTGCCCTGACTGAAGATTCGTTCAAATGAGTCGGGGAACAGGACGTGGCACAGCGTGTGGTACAGCTGTCGCCCCTTGCCGCTGGGAATGGTTTCCAGCCATTTCGCGAAACCTTGTGCGTCATTCAACAGCGCTTCTCGCTCTGCAAGAGGCTTTGCCACGAACGCAGCGAATGCTTCCACCGCAAAGATGATCTCCATGGGCAGATAGTTGTTGTAGCCGGGGCCGGCGCTGCCAAGGCCCGACAAAACAGGAATCTGCAGGAAGGGGGACGATGTTGGGAAAGCAGCCGCTGGCTTCATGTTCCAGATGCGCTCCACCGTCTTGATCTTGGTCGGTGCTCGAAGATTGGTCGGACCAAGTTGGACGATCCAGAACACCTCTGCCATCAAGGCCACATCCAGGGGTGCACAGGTCGCCAACTGGTCGGCCAGCTTCTCATAGAACCCGCGGTCGCCTGTGTCCGGGCGGTCCACATACTTCTCGATCAGCGACTTGAAGTGCTCAGGCGTCCACAGGGTTTGGCCGTCCAGAAACAAGGACTCCTGATTCAGCAAACAGCGCTGCTTGAACCTGTCGGCAGCGTCAAAGACTTGCGCGGCGTTGGGGAAGTGTGGGTTGAATCTGCTCATGTCTTAGTTGCGGTCACTGCCTTTGGAGGTTTAGTCTTAGCCCGCGCATTCAGGTTGATTTCAACCTACGGAATCGATAGAGAGGGTATGAGTGTTTATTGGAGCCTCGAGGCCTTTTTTCTTGGAACGTGATGTAGTTCACCACCAGGTTCGCTTGGACAAAGATACTTCCATATATTTAATTGGTCTAAGCCTATGTCTTTGGCCATGGTTGCATCTTCAATAAAAAGATCCCAATGTTCGGGCACCCCTGGAGTGTTTGGATTAGACCAACCATTGCCGACGATATCGACAAAGGCTGGTTTCGAACGAATGGTTCGAACAGAATTTGTTGATCGCTTGTGCCAATCATTTGGCGGCACAAAGAAATAACTTCCAACATCGGGAAGGGTTATGTCGTATCTTGTTGTCCAGGGAGTAGTTATGTTGCGCTGATGCCGAATACAGGTGGCATATTGAGGGCCGGCGAGATTGGGGGCGGTTAAATAGATGCGCCACCTAATTATTTCATTTATTTTTGAATGTCCGGATGAGTGTTGAACAATGTTGCGGCCGTATTCATTTTGGATGAAAAAGTATGCCGCTGACCCAGTTTTTGCAATGTAGAGTATTGATGCGGTAACCGAGTTTGCAAGTAGTAAATCCTCGGGGTTGGCTAATCCATTGAAGAGTGGGCGTATTCCCCATGTTCGGCATCCGGTGATATTGGTCTCTGGAATCGTTGAGAGGTATTTTTGGCGCAGGACTGATAGCGCTACGTTCAGCTCGTGATCCTTGCCTAGGTCAACTATAGGCTTAATGCGATTGGCTTCGAGATATCGCCATGCATCTTTCTCGACGGCAATCTTTAGCTGCAATTTTTGGCATATATTCAGTAAACTTCTTAAATTTACCTTTAGACTCTTTAGTCGTGATTCAAAAGCAGTGCCTGGAATTGCATCAATTCTGAAGAATTGTGGATCAAGCACCAACATCGGGTTCATCTCCGTCGAGGTGGAGGACTTCGGTCAGGGTGCTTACGTCCTCTGGCGGGCCATCTTTGGCCAAAGACGCCATATAAATCTGCTGCTCGCCCGTCGTTGCTGCATCCATAAAGTCTTCTGGCCAAATATCTAAACCACCATCTTTCCTGAGAGGCGAGGATTCAACAATTGTCTTGCCGTCATTTTGTGCGACATAGATAATTCGAACATTCTCGGATAACCAGCGTTCAAAATCACTCTCTGATATCGCGTCAGCAATTGTGAGTCGCAATTTTCGAATTAAGTGGTCACTGTGCGTTTCAACAATTACTTGGCGATTTGCCTGTGCAAGTGCGACGAACCAAGTCGCAAGCCGGGCCTGCACCTTTGGATGAAGATGCGACTCTGGTTCTTCGAAGGCACAAAGTCGCACCGATACGTTATCTTCAAAAATGGGGGAGGTGCCAGAGTGCTTAAACCTGTTCGGATCACTAAAGAGGCCTAGCTGAACTATTGGAAGAAGGTATGTTAGTCCTCTTCCCACATGGGATAGCGTGGCATTTCCGAACATTAAGCGAAAACCAATCTTTTCGAATTCTTCGATGGATAGAGGTGTTTCAATTCCCAATCCTGTGAGCACTTCATTAATTGCATCTCGCAGCCCGCGCTCACGTGGAACCGCTGCAGAGTTGCTGTCGAGAAAGTCTGGAAACATATAGTGAACGGGATCGTTTTGGTGCGCATAAAGTAACTGCGCAGCGAACTCACCGCTCACTCCGATATTATCCGTCTCCGAAGAGGCAGGGGGGTACAGTGGAGGCGGCAGGCTTCGAGTTGAGCTTAGAAAGAAGAAGCCCTTCAGTATTTCCTCAAGATCATCGAAGGGCTGTGCAAATAGAATATTGAATGCGTTTGCGAGGGAGCGCTCAGTGTGTCTTGGGCCAATATTTCGTTTATCTACCGAAAGGCCTGGAAAGAAATGATGAACGTTGACTTCAATTTTCTTTCTTAAGTGACCGCCCCAGCTACAATCGAATCTTCCATCAAGGTTTCGGATGGTTTCAACTTCTGCATTGAACGGCTCGGATCCAGAAAGGTCAGTGCCGCTCTTCGAGGAGAAGGCAATCTTGTCTAGAGTGACCTTGCCCTTGCGGTCAGAGTAGTTAAGCTCCATTCGCGTAGTCAGTCGCAAATTTTTGTTCTTTGTTTCAGTCTTTAGCCAGGGAATGCCTCCCCGTTCGGCTAACGTCGCGACGTCTGGGTTTTCTGACTCAACGAGCGCTTTTGGTACATCAACAGTTGACGTCCACTCGATTGCAAAAATCGGCCCTTGAACAACTTCCTCGGATATTGGAGGCCATCCAGAAATTAGCTCGCGAAGTCCAATGGCTTTTACATATCCGTCGAGATGCAGCGGAGTTTCGACGCGCGCGAGCTCCAATGTCTGTTTGAGTAACAGTAGCGCCTGCGTAATTGTGCTTTTTCCGCTATTGTTCTTGCCCAATAGAACTGTTAGTGCACCGAACTCAATTCGAGTGCGATCATAGATGCTCTTGAAGTTGGTGACTTCAAGCGAAACGATTCGTGCTGCTGTCATCTTTGAACCTCACTCATTTTTCGCATTCCGCAGTGGCAGCTCAAAGTTGCCGAATTTTGGCGAGTGCATCCGCCAGCCTCTCTGCCCCGTCAATGGGGTTGCTATCGAAAACCATCATGTAGCGGTAGTCGCGGCCGGCTTTGGCCTCCCACAGCTTGCCGAGCTTCAGCTTTAGTTCGGAGTCAGTGTTGTCTCGGTCATCGCCCTTAGTCTCTAGGGCAATGATCCGGCCTGCCTTGGTCTTGACGATGAAGTCGGGGTAGTGGTTCAAGAAGCCGTTGATCCTGAAGCCCTTGCCGCGCGAGCCGTTGCGGTGCCACCACTGAACGCTGTCCAGGTTAGCCACGTCGTTGATTAGTCGCCGCTCGAAGTCGCCCATGGCGGCTTCGGTGACGTACAGGCTTTTGGGAACCGCTGAAGCATTTGCGCTGGGAGTGATCGTCTCCGGCAGCGCATAGCTAGGTTGCACAGCGATGCGGTCTACGTCGAGCATGTCGGTGAAGTTCTTCAGCGCATGGACGTTGGCCAACGTAGAGATCTTCTGTTTGATCTTGCGAACGTAGGCCACATCGCGTTCGATGCAGTCGCGGATTTGCTCAGCGTTCATGCCGGTCACCACGCGGCGGATGTACTCTTTCACCTCAGGGTCGGTGATCGGGTACATATTTCCGACCAGTTCTGCAAGGCGCGACACCAGGTTCATAACCTGACTCTCTTGCGACAATGCAAGCAGGTACTCGGTGAACTTAACTCGCTCGCGGGCGGCCATCTTGAACGCGCGCGGAGCATAGTTCTCTTCTCCAAGTTGCTCCAAATCCACTCTGTAGACCTCGGATTCGACGTCCTCGAAAGAGATCGTCGCGTCGGCCTGGGATAAGCGGAACTCCTTCAGCAGCTCCTCTCGCTCAAACACTTGGTGAGGTTGATTCTCCTCAAAGAAGCCACCGTTCCGCACCTGGATGAAAAACTGCGGAAGGCGAATGGCCATCGCCTCGTCGCGAAAGATGTCTTTGACTTTGTGTCGATTCATCTTGTCTTCCAACTCTGGAGAAACATCATCACCGCTGGCTTGTGCCTTCTTCTCGAATGCTTGGTTCTCAGTGAGGGCTCTGGCCTTGATATCTGCCACAAAGGCCGCGCTAGCAGACCAAGCATCAGGTGTATTGGAGGCGGCTTCTGATGTCTGCGTGCTCAACGCACTCGCGGCCGCTGTTGTGGCCGCGGCCTCCCAATCGGGCGATACGCCGCTCACGTCTAGGTCGTCAGCCGATGCTGCTTGGGATTCTGCCTCCACCGGTTCAAAGATGCCGCTGAAAGGCAATTGCGTTTCGCCAGTCGATCCCGCTTGCTCTGTCGATTCTGCGGTTTGAGTATCGATTGCGCGGTAATCCTTGTCCGAGAAACCGGCTCGGTTCAGTCCCTTTACGACGCTTTGAAGCGTGTCCATGAAGCGGTTGCTGGCTGTGAACACGTAGGACAGGTTCAGCAGATCATGGCCGTGTTGCTGCACATGTGGCATGCGCAGCACCCGACCAAGAATCTGCTCCACGTCCACGGCCGAGGTTTTATCCGCCAACGAAGCAAGGATGTAGGCAAATGGGCAGTCCCAGCCCTCCTTCAACGCGTTAACGGTGATGATGAACCGCACGGGGCAATCTCGACTCATGAGGTCAATGCCTTTCAGCTCGTTGATTTCAGCCGTCTTGATCTTGATTTGCCCGACCGGAATCTTCAGTTCGACCAGCTTGTCCCGAATCCTCTCGAAGGTGGTGTTGTCATCATCGGTGCGCGGCTGGGCTTGAAACAATACGATGGGGCGAATGTGCTTGCCTCCCTTCGCTTCCTCCTGCTGGGCCAGGTCTTCGAGCTGCCTGCGCAGGATCAGGGCCGACTCGATGACCTCGCTCTTGCTGCCGCGGTTGGCGACGATCACCGGCAGCTTCACCATGTGCTGTTTCTTTAGGGCCAGGGCATCGACGTAGCTGAAAATATTGCTGTTATTGCGTGGTGTGGCCGTCAGATCAAGGATGAAGTCCGGGTTGAGGTCCTTCATCATGTCGACAGACAACTTACTCTCGGCGTTATGGCTCTCGTCAACCACGACCACTGGTCGCAGCCTTCGAATTACGTTGATAAGTGCCGATGCATCGTGCTCCGGCAGGAGCCAGTCAGAGGGGTCTCCTTCGTCAGGCTTGAGGAAGGACGCCAGGTTGCCGTTTTCCTGGAAGATCTTTCGGTCTTCCTTGTTCCGGGCTCGCAGCGAGTCGAAGCTCATCACCACAATTGACAACTGCTCTTGCGCAGTGTCGTACGAGAACCCGGCGCCCATCAGCAGGTCGCGCTTTTCGTAGACCGCCACGCGGTGTCGAAACAACTGATCCAGGCGCTTCCGGTACGGGTGCTCGGGACTGGCCAGAGCCTGCACCGTCTGGTCCAGAATGGTGAGCGACGGAACCAGCCACACCACCATCTTTGGCCGCCGTGGTGCGCGTTTGGCCAGTGCTGAAAATACGGTATCGAGCGCGTTCACGGCAATGAAGGTCTTACCGCCTGCGGTGGGCACTTTTGCGCAGATATGTGGCACGCCGGGCACCGTGTTCTTATACGGATCCATGACGGCATTGCTACCCTCGGTGCCAACCCGCACACCTTTGCCGGCCCAGTAGTCTTTGAAGGCCTGCGCTAGGTTGGGTGTGTTGTCCAGCACGTCTAGGTATTCGGCCAGATCTCGTAGTACGCGAGCCTGATAGTCCTTGAGTTCCATGTTGTTTGCTCTTGTTGTTCTTGTGGTTCAGAAGCGGGTAATGTCCCTGGGAATCTTTTTAAAGATGATTCCGTGCTTTGCCATAAAGGGCGCAGAAAGCAAGCACCTGTCTGCGTAGATGATGACCGTATCGGGCTTCTTATAGCCAGTGTCGCCCCCAAAGCGAAGGCCAGCCAGGAAATCCATGTCTAGGCTGGTTGCTCGGTCAGGCTCATAGTTGAAGATCCACGCCGTTTCGGCATTTATGCCCAGCAGGTACGGGGTGTGCGGGTTATCGGTTGACGCTTGCATTGCGAACGGGATGCCCTCGCTGTAGGCCACGTAGCCCCTGATGGCTTCGACACCGACCGCCTCGTTGAGGGTGTCGCCAGTCAGGAACATCGGTTCCCCGACGGTGTAGTAGTCGAACCCTCCACCGAGGCCGTTCACCGCGTCTTCCCCCGAGCCATAGCCAGTTATTGCGGTACGCACGCGCCTTGCCGTAATGGTTTCAGCATAGGCTTCGGATTCAATCAGGATAAATCGCCTGCTCCCACGGTCTTCCGCGTTTAGCTTGAGTACCGCGTGCGCCGTGGTACCTGAGCCAGCAAACGAGTCAATGACAACTGAGTCCGGATTCGTCGCAATGCGCAAGATTCGCTCGACCAGACCGACTGGCTTAGGTGTGTCAAAGCCATGGTCGGTCCCAAGCATCTCGTTTAGCAGTGCTTTGGCCTGACGGTTTTGACCAGCGTCGGTGAGGATCGATGGATTCGGGATAGCAGGCTCATCTGGCGCCCATTCAACTTGATATGGCACCCATCCATGGTCCCGCATTTTCCATACAACCTTGTCAGCGTTCTTGAGCTTCTCGTAGGCCTTCTTACCAATTGCCCATCGGCCATCCCAGCCTTCTTCAGGATGTCGAGGCCAGACTTCCGAGCCGTCTGGTGCCTCCATCGGGTACCACATAGTCTCGCGATCCTCGCGCCGAGCTTCCTTCCCGTTCTTCCGAAGTTGTCGAGTCCTGCAACGCCTGCCGTCTTCGGCTACCTCGGGGTAGTCCTTCAAGATCTCGGGTTTTGGCAATTGCTTCAACTTGCATGCACTCAGCTTCTTGGCAAAAACAAGTGTGTGATCGTGGTAGTTCGAGAACGCCCTCTCTCCGAAATTTGAGCTTGGGCTATCCATCTTCTGCCAGATCATGTTCACAACGAAGTTCCCATTGCCGAAAATTTCATTCATGACTGCGCGAAGGTTGTGAACTTCGTTGTCGTCGATGGAAATGAATATGACACCGTCGTCAGAAAGCAGCCGGTGTAGCAATTTCACGCGCGGATACATCATGCAAAGCCACTTGTCGTGCCGCGACAGATCCTCGCCTTCCTTGCCCACTACCTGACCCAGCCAGCGCTTCATCTTGGGGTCGTTGACGGCATCGTTGTAGACCCAACCCTCGTTGCCTGTGTTATACGGCGGGTCGATGTAAATGCACTTCACTTGGCCTTCAAACTCAGGCAACAGGTTTTTCAGAGCTTCCAAGTTGTCGCCGTGAATGATGCGGTTATCGGTGCTGTTCGCAGGCAAGCCAGCCGGTGCTTTAAAGGTCGCAACCTTGTTGAGTACTCGAAATGGCACATCGTGATGGTGGTTTACCACCTTTTCTTTTCCTACCCAGTGCAGTGTTGGCATGTTGTGAATATTTAAAGTCAGAGTCGGTCGACAGATTTCGCCCGTCAAGTCTCAGGCACGAGGCCAGAGTTTGGCGAAGTCAAATGAAAGCTGGCGGTGGTGCCGGATAGACAGCAGGTACACCGTGGCGTGGTCCGATGCGAATGCATCCACCACCGAGTACAGCAACAGGTAGTCGCCGTGCAGGTATTCACGCAGCGCATCCGGGGCGCCCGTTGGCAGCGCTGCCAGCTGCGCCAGCGCCTCAGCCGACTGGGGTGGGTTGGCCAGATAGCGTCGGCCAATGCGCGGGAAGCGCCGCAGGTTCGGGATGACAGTGGCGCGAATCTCGGCCAACAGGTCATCGAACGCAAAGCCAGCATCCGCCTCGACCAGGAACGCTTCAATCTCGTCCAGGCGCTCCAGAAAGCTGGCGGTCAGCTCGACCCGGTACAGCTGGTCAGCCACGTTTCTTGGTCGGGAGCTTGCCAGCGATAGCCAAGCCACTCGGCTTGGCGGCGGTCTTGCGTCGCTGCTGCAGCTGGGCGAGGGCGGTGTCTGCCTCAAGGGTGCGGCCGGCTGCAATATCGGCCAGGCCGCGCTTGGCGTCTTCGATCAACAGCAGGTGGATGCGTTCGCGCTCCAGCCGGTGGTAGTAGTCAAGCCTGTCGGCGTCGATCAGCGCAACATAGCTCTCGCCATTCTTGGTGATGATCTTCTCTGCACCGGCCTTGGCTTGGTCGGCCAGTTCGGACAGGTTGGAGCGTGCCTGTGTGAAGGGCACCACGTCGCTGGCAGAAAAACCCATAACCGGTTCCTTGGGGATAGATGACAGAATTCTGTGCATTCTACGCTTGGAACCTACGGGCAAGGATTGGCGGTCTCGGTGAAAAAGTGCTTCTTGGGCAAGGGGGGCATTGCCCCATCTTCCGGGCGCCAGAACCAGCTTTGGGGCAGGTGGGCGTGTTGGTGGTGTTGATTTCCACGCAGAAGTGACCCACTAACCCCCAGGATTTCCATCTAAATCTGACCCACGTACTAACCCTAACCTGCTGCTTTGTTGAGCAGCAGGAGACCAGGAGTGATAGACGTGGCAACAC
>NZ_JBTNEH010000011.1:0-133828 GCF_054512775.1 Alicycliphilus sp. T452 | reverse complement strand
CCCCCCCCCCCCCCCCCCCCCCCCCCCCCCCCCCCCCCCCCCCCCCCCCCCCCCCCCCCCCCCCCCCCACAATATTATACACAAAAATGCAAACATCGCCATCATGTGGCTCGCAAAGGCTGCCGCGCTGGGGCACCCCATCGCACAGCATCAGATGGAGCAGTTGCGCGAGGGGCGCAAATAAGGCGCGCATGCTTTGGCATGACAAATTCATGCCAAAACAGCATCCACCCCTTTGCAGTCAAGTGGAATTAGCTATTAAATAAAGAGCATCCATCAAGCTCTTTCCCGGCCGGCGGGGCCGCTCCTTCAACCGCGGCGCAGGCGTTAACCGTCCGCTCTTCCCCTGAGAAAGAAACAGCCGGCCGGCACCGCGCTTTCAGGCGCCCGGCCAATCGAGCCGGATGCTGCAGCCCGCGCCGGGCCGGGCCGTGGCGCCGATGGTGGCGCCGTGGCGGCTGGCGATCGCCCGGCACAGCGCCAGCCCTGCGCCCACGCCTTCGAAGTCGGCCTCGCGGTGCATGCGCTGGAACACGCCGAACAGTTGCTGGGCGCGCTCGTCGTCGAAACCCGCGCCGTTGTCCTGCACGGTGATCTGCACGCGGCCGCCCTGCAGCGGCCCGGCGTGCACCTGGATGCGCGGCTGCGCCACGCCGCGCGTGAACTTGAGGGCATTGGAGAGCAGTTGGCCGAGCAGCTGGGCCAGTTGCTCGGCGTCGGCCTGCACGGGGGGCATGGCGGTGGCGATGTCCCACTGCGCGCCCTCTCCGGCGGCGCCCAGCGCGGTGCGTGCCTGCCGTACGGCGGCGTTCAAGTCCACCGCCTGCAGGCGCAGCGGCGCGCGGCCGGCGCGGGCGATGGCCTGCAGGCCGTCGATCATCAGGGCCATGCGGCGCGCGGAGGCTTCCATGGTGCCCAGGAAGTCCAGCGCCTCGGCCACCTGGGAGGGGCGGTCCGGCAGTTCCTGCAGCAGTTCGCGCACCAGGGCGCCGTAGGAGGTGACGTGGCGCAGCGGAGCGCGCAGGTCGTGCGAGACGGCGCGCAGGAAGGCTTCGTGCGCGGCGGCCATGTCGGCGATCTGCCGGTGCGCGGCGGCCAGTTCGTCCTGCAGTCGGCCCTGCGCGTCGGCCGTGGGCATGTCACCGTGCATTACGTCCCTCCCTGGTCACTTGGCCTGCTTGGCCGGGCGCTTCCAGCCCGCGATGCTGACTTGCTTGCCGCGCGCCACGCTCAGGGCGCCCGGCGGCGTGTCCTTGGTGATGGTGGAGCCGCCGCCCACGGTGCCGCCCGCGCCGATGGTGACGGGCGCCACCAGCACGCAGTTGCTGCCCACGTGCACGTCGGCCTCGATCACGGTGCGGTGCTTGTTGGCGCCGTCGTAGTTGGCGGTGATGCTGCCCGCGCCGTAGTTCACGCGCTCGCCCACCGTGGCGTCGCCCAGGTAGGCCAGGTGGTTGGCCTTGGCGCCGTCGGCCAGCCGGGAGTTCTTGATCTCGACGAAGTTGCCCACATGCACCTCGCGCCCGAGCTGCGCGCCCGGGCGCAGGCGCGCGAAGGGGCCGACCAGGGCGCCCTCGCCCACGCGGGCGCCGGCCTTCTCGCCGTCGATGTGGGTGAAGGGGTGGATCACCGCGCCCGCGCCGATGGCGGCGTTGCCGATGTGGCAGTAGGCGCCGATGCGCGCGCCCTCGCCGATCTCCACGCGGCCGGTGAAGATGCAGCCCACGTCGATCTCCACGTCCTGCCCGCAGACCAGCTGGGCCCTGCCGCCGCGCGCGTCGTCGCGCAGGTCGAAGCGCGCCGGGTCGGCCAGGCGCACGCCCTGTTCCATCAATGCCTGCGCCTGGCGCTGCTGGTGCGCGCGTTCGAGCTCGGCCAGCTGCGCCGGGCTGTTCACGCCGGCCACCTGCAGCGCATCGGTGATGCGGTGCGCCACCACGGGCACACCGTCGGCCACGGCCATGGCGACGATGTCGGTGAGGTAGTACTCGCCCTGGGCGTTGTCGTTGGTCAGGCGCGCCAGCCAGGCGGCGAGCAGGCGCGCGGGCACGGCCATGATGCCGCTGTAGATCTCGCCGATGGCGCGCTCGGCCTCGCTCGCGTCCTTGTGCTCGACGATGCGCAGCACCGTGCCGTCGGCGCCGCGCACGATGCGCCCGTAGCCCGCCGGGTCGGGCAGGCCGACGGTGAGCAGCGCCAGGCGCTCGCCGCTCGACGCCTCGACCAGCGCGCGCAGCGTGGCGGCCTGCGTGAGCGGCACGTCGCCCGAGAGCACGATCACCGTGCCGTCACCCGCCAGCCGCGGCACGGCCTGCTGCACGGCATGGCCCGTGCCCAGCTGCGGTTCCTGGCGCACGCATTGCAGGTCAAAACCGGCCCCAAGGCCTGCCCCGCCTGCGCAAGCAGCTTCCACTTCCGTAGCGCCATGGCCCGTCACCACCACCACGCGGCGCGCCTGCAGGCTGGCCGCCTGGTCCAGCACGTGGTGCAGCAGGGGCCGCCCGGCCAGGCGCTGCAAGACCTTGGGAATGCGGCTTTTCATGCGCGTGCCCTTGCCCGCGGCCATGATGATGATGTCGAGTTGCGTCATTGGGATGGAGATGGATGCGCTTGCGGCGAAAGCGTGGATTATCCGGCTAGCATGTCCGCCATGCCCTCCCCCTCTCACCTGCGCACCCGCCCCGTCGCCGTGGGGCACTGGCGCGCGTTCCTGGCCGTCGCGCGGCACCTGAACTTCCGCGCCGCCGCCGACGAACTGGCCCTCACGCAATCCGCCGTGAGCCGCCAGATCCAGGCGCTGGAGGACGAGGTGGGCGTGCCCCTGTTCCTGCGCCACACGCGCGCGGTGGAACTGACCGGCGCGGGCGTGCAGCTGCACCGCGCCGTGGCGCCCGCGCTCGACCGGCTGGACGCCGCCGTGCGCCAGGTGCGGCAGATGGCCGGGCGGCGCAGCGTCGCCATCGCCACCTGGGCGAGCTTCGCCTCGATGTGGCTGATCCCGCGCATGGAGGAATTCCAGCGCGCGCACCCCGACATCGACATCCGCATCGACACCAGCGACAGCGTGGTCGATCTGGACACCGCCGACGTCGATCTGGCTCTGCGCTGGGCCACGCCCGGCGGCGCCGCGCCGGGGGCCGAACGGCTCTTCGGCGAACAGCTCGCCGTGGTCGCGAGCCCCTGGCTGCTCAAAAGCATGCCGCCCGTGCGCCAGCCGGCCGACGTGGCGCGCTTCGCGCTCATCGAGGCGGGCGACGCGCACCGCCAGCCCTATTTCGACTGGATCACCTGGGGCCGCTGGTTCGAGGCCAACGGCCTGGGCGGCCTGCAGCCGCAGCGCTGGCTGTACCTCAACTACGCGCAGCAGATCGCGCAGGCGGCGCTGGCAGGCCAGGGGCTGGCGCTCGCGCGCATGCCGCTCGTCGCGCAAAGCCTGGCTGCGGGCGATCTGGTGGAAGTGCTGCCCGGCCACCGGCTCGACGCGCCGCTGGCCTACTGGCTGGTGATGGGCCCGCGCAGCGGCGAGCGGCCCGAGGTGCAGGCCTTCCGCGCCTGGCTTCTGCTGCAGGCCGAAGCTACGCGAGCCGCCGTGGGCGAGCCGGATTGACTACGGTTTTGATAGCTTCCAACGCTTGACTGGCAAGCGCTAGAGGCCGATTTTCTATAAATCAGCCCAGCGCCACGCACGCGAACTTGCGCTTGCCCACCTGCACCACGTAGGTGCCCGCGTCGAGCCTGAGGCCCTTGTCGCTCACCACGCCGCCGTCCACGCGCACGCCGCCGCCGTCGATCAGGCGGTTGGCCTCGCTCGTCGATGGCGCGAGGCCGGCCTGCTTGAGCAGGGCGCCGATGCCCAGCGGCGCGCCGGACAGGCTCACCTCGGGAATGTCGTCGGGAATGCCGCCCTTGCTGCGGTTGTTGAAGTCCTGCTCCGCCGCGTCGGCCGCGGCCGCGCTGTGAAAGCGCGCGGTGATCTCCTTGGCCAGCATCACCTTGGCGTCCTTGGGGTTGCGCCCGGCCTCCACCTCCTTCTTCAGCGCGGCGATCTCGGCCAGGCTCTTGAACGACAGCAGGGTGTACCAGTCCCACATCAGCGCGTCCGAGATGCTCAGCACCTTGGCGAACATGGTGTTGGCGTCCTCGGTGATGCCGATGTAGTTGTTCTTGGACTTGGACATCTTGTCCACGCCGTCGAGCCCCACCAGCAGCGGCATGGTGAGCACGCACTGCGGCTCCTGGCCATATTCCTGCTGCAGGTGGCGGCCCATGAGCAGGTTGAACTTCTGGTCCGTGCCACCCAGCTCCAGGTCGGACCTGAGCGCCACCGAGTCGTAGCCCTGCAGGAGCGGATACAGGAACTCGTGCAGGCTGATCGAGCTGCCGTCGGTGAAGCGCTGGTGGAAGTCGTTGCGCTCCATCATGCGCGCCACCGTGTACTTGGCCGACAGCTCGATCATGCCGCGCGCGCCCAGGGCGTCGCTCCACTCGCTGTTGTAGCGGATCTCGGTGCGCGCCGGGTCGAGCACCTTGGCGGCCTGGGTGTAGTAGGTCTCGGCGTTGGCCTTGATCTGCTCGGCCGTGAGCGGCGGGCGCGTGCTGTTGCGCCCCGAGGGGTCGCCGATCAGCGTGGTGAAGTCGCCTATCAGGAAGATCACCTGGTGCCCCAGGTCCTGCAGCTGGCGCATCTTGTTGAGCACCACCGTGTGGCCCAGGTGGATGTCCGGCGCCGTCGGGTCCAGCCCCAGCTTGATGCGCAGCGGCTGGCCCGTGGCCTGCGAGCGCGCCAGCTTCTGCGCCCACTCCTGCCTGGGCAGCAGCTCATCGACGCCGCGCAGGGACACTTCGAGCGCCCGCCCTACCTCATCGGTGACCGGGAATGTTGTAACAGCAGATTGATTCATAAGGGTTTTTTGGGGTGTCACCGAAGCCCCAGGGACTATACTCTCGGGCACTTTCAAGCAGCGGATTCTAGTGGCCCGCCCCTGCCAGGCGCCGACCACCCTCCGCAGCACAACGACATTCCCGGTGCTTCCCGCCCTCGCGCCCTCCCCGGCCCGGGCCTGGAAACACCCATGCCTGGGGTAACACTCTTGAACAACGGCCTGACCACCGCCTGCCTGTTATTGCTCGACCGGCTCAAGCAATCCGTTCAAAAACATCCGAAGCGCATCACCGCCGCCGTGGCGACCCTGCTGCTCACCGGCGGCGGCGGCGCCTTTGCCGTGGCCTCGTTCGCGCCGGACCCGGCCGACCTGCCCGTGACCACCGTGTCCCAGACCGTGCCGTCGCTGGCCGGCGACGAGCAGTTGTCCTCGCTGGTGGACATGCCCCCCTTCGCGCTGTACCGCTCCGACGCCACGCGCAGTTCCGACACGGCCGAAAGCATCCTGCAGCGCCTGGGCGTCGCCGATCCGGCGGCCGCGGCGTTCCTGCGCAGCGACGGCCTGGTGCGCCAGCAGCTGCTGGGCCGCGCGGGCCGGTCGGTCTCGGCCGAAACCACCGACGACCACCGCCTCGTGCGCCTGACGGCGCGCTGGGCGCCGGACGAAGGCAGCCAGTTCCAGCGCCTCGTGGTCGAGCGCAGGGGCGACGACGGCAGCTTCGCCTCGCGCACCGAGACGGCGCCGCTCACCGTGGGCAGCCGGCTCGCTGGCGGCATCATCCGCAGCTCGCTCTTCGCCGCCACCGACGCGGCCAGCATCCCGGACGCCGTGGCCATACAGCTGGCCGAGGTGTTCTCGGGCGACATCGACTTCCGCCGCGCGCTGCGCAAGGAGGACCGCTTCTCGGTGGTCTACGAGACCCTGGAGGCCGACGGCGAGCCGCTGCGCAGCGGCCGCGTGCTGAGCGCCGAATTCCAGAACGGCGGCAAGACCTACAGCGCCATCTGGTTCCAGCCCCCCGGCGCGGGCAAGGGCTCGTACTACACGCTGGACGGGCAGAGCATGCGCCGCGCCTACCTGACCTCTCCGGTCGAGTTCTCGCGCGTCTCCAGCGGCTTCGCCATGCGCCTGCATCCCATCCAGAAGACCTGGCGCGCCCACCTGGGCACCGATTTCGCCGCCCCCACGGGCACGGCCGTGCGCACCGTGGGCGACGGCGTGGTGGACTTCGCCGGCGTGCAGAACGGCTACGGCAACGTGGTCTACGTCAAGCACCGCAACCAGCACGTCACCGTCTACGCCCACCTGAGCCGCATCGACGTGAAGAAGGGCCAGGCCGTGGACCAGGGGCAGAAGATCGGCGCCGTGGGCGCGACGGGCTGGGCCACGGGCCCGCACCTGCATTTCGAGTTCCGCGTCAACGGCGAGCACCGCGACCCCATGACCATCGCCCGCGAAAGCGAGTCCGCCCAGCCCGTGCCAGCCGCCGCACGCCCGGCGTTCAACCGCCTGGCGGCGAACATGCGCGTGCAGCTGTCCTCGGCCGCGCAGATCATGCAGGCCAGCGCCGAATAAAGGCGCCGCCCACCAGTGGACAGCCAGGCGCGGTGGTACATCGGGCTGATGTCGGGCACCTCGCTCGACGGCATCGATGGGGTTCTGGCCGAGTTTTCAGAGGGAAAATGCCGGGTAGCGCTCCATGGATCTGCCCCATTAGCTCCTGATTTAAGAGCAGAACTCCTCGCCCTCAATACCAGCGGCAACGACGAGCTGCACCGCGCCGCACTGGCCGCCAATGCCCTGGCGCGCGGCTATGCCGGGCTCGTGCACGGCCTGCTCGCGCAGGCCGGGCTGCCCCCCGAGGCGGTGCACGCCATAGGCGCCCACGGCCAGACGGTGCGCCACCGGCCCCAGGCCTTCGACGGCACGGGCTACACGCTGCAGCTCAACAACCCGGCCCTGCTGGCCGAATGCACGGGCATCGCCGTGGTGGCGGACTTCCGCAGCCGCGACGTCGCCGCCGGCGGCCAGGGAGCGCCGCTGGTGCCCGCCTTCCACCAGGGCGTGTTCGGCCAGGCGGGGCGCACGGTGGCCGTGTTGAACCTGGGCGGCATCTCCAACCTGAGCATCCTGCGCGCCGGCGGCGGCGTGCTCGGCTTCGACTGCGGCCCCGCCAACGCCCTCATGGACCATTGGTGCGAGCGCCACACAGGCCGGCCCTACGACGCGGCAGGCGCCTGGGCCCGCGGCGGCCGGCCCCTGGACGCGCTGCTCCAGGCCATGCTGGCCGAACCCTTCCTGGCCGCACCCCCGCCCAAGAGCACGGGGCGCGACCTGTTCAACCCCGAGTGGCTGGCGCGGCAGCTGGGCGCCGCAGGCAGCGGCGCGCGGCCGCAGGACGTGCAGACCACGCTGGCCGAATTCACCGCCTTGAGCTGCGCCCGGGAGCTGCTGCGCCACGCGCCCGAGTGCGGGCTGCTCATCGTCTGCGGCGGCGGCGCGCTGAACCAGTACCTGATGGAGCGCCTGCAGGCGCTGCTGCCGGGTGTCGGCGTCGAGGACTCGGGGCGCCATGGCCTGCCGCCGCTGCAGGTGGAGGCTGCGGCCTTCGCCTGGCTGGCGCGCCAGTGCATGGCAGGGGAGGCCGCCAGCCTGCCCGGCGTGACCGGCGCGCGCGGCGCGCGCATCCTCGGCGCCATCTACCCCGCCTGACTCCAGTGTGCCTTCCATGAAAAAACCGCCCGAAGGCGGTTTTTTCATGGAAGGAGGGAGGCAGTCACTGGCCCTGGACCGAGAAGCTCGAACCGCAGCCGCAGGTGGTCTCGGCATTGGGGTTCTTGATGACGAACTGCGCGCCCTGCAGGTCTTCCTTGTAGTCGATCTCGGCGCCCACGAGGTACTGGTAGCTCATGGCGTCGATGAGCAGCGACACGCCGTTCTTCGTCATGGTGGTGTCGTCCTCGTTGGTGATCTCGTCGAAGGTGAAGCCGTACTGGAAGCCCGAGCAGCCGCCACCCTGCACGAACACGCGCAGCTTGAGGTCGGGGTTGCCCTCCTCGGCGATCAGCTCGGCCACCTTGGCCGCCGCGCTGTCGGTGAAGAGAATGGGGGCGGGCATTTCGGTGTCGGCAGGGGTGGCAACGGCGCTCATGGATTGCTCCAATGTTCAAAAACTGGGTGGATGCTACTGCAAACTGCCGGAAAGCTGGGGCGGGCCGCAGCTTTGCCGCCAGAGTCCATGGGGCCTTTGGGGTTGCCCCCAGGAAAGCACAAGGCCACCCGAGGGTGGCCTTGCGAATGGGCAGAACCTGCGCGGATCAGCGCTTGGAGAACTGCTTGGCGCGGCGTGCGGAGTGCAGGCCGACCTTCTTGCGCTCGACCTCGCGGGCGTCGCGGGTCACGAAGCCGGCGGCGCTGAGCTGGGGCTTGAGCGTTGCGTCGTAGTCGATCAGGGCGCGCGTGATGCCGTGGCGGGCAGCGCCGGCCTGGCCGGATTCGCCGCCGCCGTGCACGTTGATCTGGATGTCGAAGGCTTCGACGTTACCGGTCAGCACCAGCGGCTGCTTGGTAATCATGATCGAGGTCTCGCGGCCGAAGTACTGCTGAATGTCTTTGCCATTCACCGTGATCTTGCCGGAGCCCTTCTTCAGAAACACGCGGGCGACGCTGGACTTGCGACGGCCGGTGCCATTGTTCCATTCACCAATCATCTCGGCTCCTTAGATTGCCAGGGGCTTGGGCTGCTGGGCGCTGTGCGGATGCTCCGCGCCGCCGTAGACCTTCAGCTTCTTGATCATGGCGTAGCCCAGGGGGCCCTTGGGCAGCATGCCCTTGACGGCCTTTTCCAGGGCGCGGCCGGGGTGCTTGGCCTGCAGGTCGCGGAAGTTGGTGGCCGTGATGCCGCCGGGGTAGCCCGAGTGACGGTAGTACACCTTGTCGAGCGACTTGGTGCCGGTGACCTTGAGCTTGGATGCGTTGACGACGACGATGAAGTCACCGGTGTCGACGTGAGGCGTGTAAATGGCTTTGTGCTTGCCGCGCAGACGGAGTGCCACTTCGCTGGCGACACGTCCGAGCACCTTGTCGGTGGCGTCAATCACAAACCACTCGTGCACGACCTCAGCGGGCTTTGCGCTGAAAGTAGTCATGAGTTTCTCTTTGCAAGAGGGGGTTTGGCGGTCCTTTTCCACGGTCGGTGCTCCTCTGGAGGGAGCCTCTTAGGTGGGTTGCATGCTCCGCCGCGGGACCAAAATCGCTGCGAAGCTCGCCATTATACGAAATCGCGCGGCACAAGCGGTCCTATTGCGCGTAAAGCTGGCGCTGCAGTTCCTGCGCCTCCTGCCGGAGGCGGTTTTCCACGCAGACGGAGTGGCGCGCCATGCCGGGCTTCTGGCATTCCTGGTGGATGCACATGGGCCGCGCGAAGAAACCCGCGGACGCGCATGCCTCGTCCGGCCCCGGCAGCTGTGCCGGCACCGCCGCGCGCGGCGCCGGTGCGGGCGGCAGGGCCACGGGCTCGGGCAAGGCCAGCACGGCCACGGGCCCTGGCGGCGGGGCGGGGAGCCCGCCCCCGCGGCGCGCGGGCATGGGCCTGGCAACCTCGGCGTCCGGCGCGGGCCACGTGTCCGCTGGCTGCATGTCCGCGGGGTGGAACACAGCGCTGGCGGCGACCTCGTGCGCCGCGCGCATCAACCCCGGCGGGGGCGGGCGCGGCGCCGGCTCCGCCAGTTCGGTGATGATCTCGCTCTCCGGGGTGCGGTGCGGCGGGTGCTCGCGCTGCCCCCACCACAGGCTGCCCGCAACGGCCATGGCGGCCACGGATCCGGCCATGGCCCACATCATCGGCGCCTGCGCCGCGGCGCCCGAGGACGCGCGCCCCTTGTCCGGCTGCCCCGCCGCAGGCCCATGGCCGCGCCCCTGGGCGCGCGCGCGGTGCCGGCGCCGCGGCAGGCGTTCGCGCGATGGCGGCGGCGCGACCTGCGTGTCGGCGAACGCGCGCGCGTCGCCGGCATCCGACGATGCAGGGGAAGCCTCGCCCGCCCGTTGCACGGCGGGCGCCGGCAGCGGCGCGGACTGCGGCTGCGACAGCGTCAGGGCGTCGATCATGGGCACGGCCACGCCCTGGGCGTCCTTGCTCTGCGGCTCGACCCAGATGCCGCCCAGCGCGGCCCGGAAGTCGAAGGACTCCAGCCCCGCGGGCGCCTCCGCCATGCCCATGGCCCGCACGAAGTCGGCGACGGACTGCGGCCGCTCCTGCGGCTGCAGCGCCAGGCACTGGGCGATGGCGTCGACGAAGGGGCGCGAGTATTCGACGCCGAACTGCCTGCGCACCGTGCGCACCACGCGCGGGAACGGCACCATGCGGTCGCGCACGGCGCGCAGCGTGGCGGGCAACGGCGTGTCGTTGCACAGGCAGCCATGGACCACGGCGCCCAGCGCGTACAGGTCGCTCCATGGGCCCTGCCGCAGTTCGGCCGCCGCATCGGCGTACTGCTCCAGCGGGGCGTAATGGACCTTGAGCACGGCCGCATGCCTATGGCCGCTGCCGCCGATCGCGTGGCGCGCCGCCCCCAGGTCCAGCAGCACCGGCGGCCCCTGGTCCTGCAGGAAGATGTTGTCCGGCGATATGTCGCGGTGCAGCGTCTGCCCGTCGTGCAGCACGCGCAGCGCGCTCGTGACCGACCACAGCAGCGTGCGCAGCCAGGCCTCGGGCGGCGGCGTGCGCATGTGGGCGCGCGCCTGCTTGAGCGTCATGCCGCGGTACAGGGGCATGACCATGTAGGCCGTGTGATTGGCCTCCCAGAAGCGGAACACCTTGACCAGGCTGGGATGGTCGAAGCGCGCGAGCAGGCGCGCCTCGTCCACGAACGAGGCCAGGCCCGCCTGGAACGACTGCTCGTTCGACGAGGAGCGCACCCACAGCGAATGCCCATCCGCGCGCCCGGCCAGCGACGCGGGCATGTATTCCTTGATGGCCACGCAGCGCTGCAGCGAATGGTCGAACGCCTGGTAGACCATGCCGAAGCCGCCCACGCCCAGCAGGGCCTGCACCTCGAACTCGCCGAGCCGGGTGCCCGGCGGCAAGGCATCGGCGTGGCTGGGGCGGGAAGCGGCGGACATGGGGGCGGGGATGGGCGTGATGGCTGGCAAGGTGGGCGGCGCGGCCCGCGCACGCCCATGGTCGATGCGCCGGCAGACAGGCAAGGGCCGCCATGATGGCGCAGGCCGCCGCCGCGGTCGGCAACAAAGCGCATCTGTCGGCCAAAAACATCACCCGGCCATGACGGCGAGCGCATGCGGCTCGCTACCATTGGGCGCATGTTCAGCTATCGCCACGCCTTCCATGCGGGCAATCACGCCGATGTGCTCAAGCACACGGTGCTCATTGCCACTTTGCAACATCTTCTACAGAAAGACGCGGCTCTCACCGTGCTGGATACACACGCCGGCGCGGGCCTGTACCGGCTGGACGGGGACTACGCGAGCACCAGCGCCGAGTCCGCGGACGGCATCCTGCGCCTGGTCCCGCCTGCCGCGCCCGCCGCGCTGGCGCCGGCGCTGCAGGACTACGTGGACATGGTGCGCGCCTTCAACCAGGGCGAGGCCACGCGCGTCTACCCCGGCTCGCCCTTCATCGCCCAGCACCTGCTGCGCGACCAGGACAGGCTCAAGCTGTTCGAGCTGCATCCCACGGATGCGCGCGCCCTGGCGGGCAACGTGGCCCAGCTCGATGCCGGCCGCCAGGTGGCCGTGCTGGCGCAGGACGGCTTCGAGGGCGCCAAGCAGTTCCTGCCCCCGCCGAGCCGCAGGGCGCTCGTGCTGTGCGACCCCAGCTATGAAATAAAGAGCGACTACGCGCGCGTGCAGGACATGCTGCAGGATGCGCTCAGGCGCTTCGCCACGGGCGTGTACGCCGTCTGGTATCCCATCATCCCGCGGCCCGAGGCGCATGAGCTGCCGCGCCGGCTCAAGACCCTGGCCCAGAAGGCCGGCAAGCCCTGGCTGCACGCCACGCTGACGGTGAAGTCCAGCAAGATGGCGCCGGCCGGCACCGCGCCGGGCCGCCGGCCCGGGCTGCCCGCCAGCGGCATGTTCCTGATCAACCCGCCCTTCACGCTCGATGCCGCGCTGCGCGCGGCCCTGCCGCAGATGGCCGAGCTGCTGGCCCAGGACCGGCACGCGGCCTGGACGCTGGAGGGCGGCGCGCCGTAGTCAGCGGCGTTTGCCACGCCGCGGCTTGCGCACGCTTGGCGCCTTGGGCGCGGGCTGCTGCAGCGCCTTGGCGGCGGCCTCGGCGTCCAGCCCCAGGCCCGAGCCCTGAGCGGCCGGCTCCAGGCTTTCGGGGCAGGCCTCGTCGTCGGCCCCCAGCTGCCACAGCTCCACCGGCTTGATGCCCAGGCCCACCATGCCGAGCTCCTCGGCCGCGGCGCGGCTCAGGTCGATGATGCGCCCGGGCGTGAACGGCCCGCGGTCGTTGACGCGCACGATGACCGTGCGGCCGTTGACCAGGCTGCGCACGCACAAGCGCGCGCCGAAGGGCAGGCTGCGGTGCGCGGCCGTGAATTCCTCGCGGTCGTAGCGCTCGCCGTTGGCCGTGCGCCGCCCGTGCAGGCTGTCGGCATACCAGGAGGCCTGGCCGCTGGCGAGCAGCACCGGCGCCTCGGGCGCGGGCGCACGCAGCGCCGGCTCGCCAGAGCCTTCGCCGGGGCGGCGCTCGGGCTTCATGCGCAGCGCCGGCTCGGCCCCGCCTTCCTGCGCTGCCAGCACCAGCGCCTGGGGTGCTGGCCAGGCAGGGGGCGCCGCTGCCGCAGCGGCAGGCACTGGCAGGTCGGCGGCTGGCGGGACGGATTCGGTCGCAGGCTGTGGCGCGGCGCAGCCAGCCAGCCAGGCCGCCAGCACGGCCGCACCGCAGGCGGCCTGCAGCAGGCGCCAGGGCAGGCCGTGCAGGAAGAGGGGCCGGACGAACGGCATGCCGGGCACCGTGGCCGCCCTGTTCTGGCAGCGCCGCCCTACCACCCGAGGCGCTGGCAGATCGCCAGCGTCGCCGCGCTCTGGTTCATGGTGTAGAAGTGCAGGCCCGGCGCGCCCGCGCGCACGAGCTGCTCGCACAGCCGGCCGACCACGTCCAGGCCGAAGGCGCGGATGGAGGCCATGTCGTCGCCGAAGCCCTGCAGGCGCAGGCGGATCCAACGCGGGATCTCGGCGCCGCAGGCGTCGGAGAAGCGCATCAGCTGCGAGGAGCCGGTGATGGGCATGATGCCCGGCACGATGGGGATCTCCACGCCCAGGCGGCGGGCGTCGTCGACGAAGCGGCTGTAGGCGTCGGCGTTGAAGAAGTACTGGGTGATGGCCGAGTCGGCCCCGGCGCGCACCTTGGTGGCGAAGGCCTGCAGGTCGGCCTCGGGGCTGCGCGCCTGCGGGTGCATCTCGGGGTAGGCGGCCACCTCGATGTGGAAGTCGCGCCCGGTTTCCTGGCGGATGAAGGCGACGAGGTCGCTCGCGTACTGGAATTCGCCGCCCAGCCCGTAGCCGCTGGGCAGGTCGCCGCGCAGCGCCACCAGGCGCTTGACGCCCATGGCCTTGAGTTCGGCGAGCTGCTGGCGCACGCCGGCCTTGGTGGCGCCGATGCAGGAGAAGTGCGAGGCCGCATCCACGCCCTCTTCGATGATGGCGCGCACGGTGGCGAAGGTGCCTTCCTGCGTGGAGCCGCCCGCGCCGTAGGTGACGGAGCAGAACTGCGGCGCGCGCGCGTAAAGCTGCCGGCGCACGGCGCGCAGCTTGTCGGCGCCCTCGGGCGTCTTGGGCGGGAAAAACTCGAAACTCACCGGCAGGCTCATGCCGCCCTCCTTGCATGGATGAAAAACTCGCGGTTGCCGTCGCCGCCCTGGATGGCGCTGCCGTGCCAGCCGACGACCTGCAGGCCCAGATCCGCGCAGCAGGCGCGGATGCGCCGCTCGACCTCGGCGTAGAGGCCGGCGTCGCGCACGATGCCGCCCTTGCCCACCTGGCCGGGCTGCAGCTCGAACTGGGGCTTGACCAGCATGAGCAGGTCGCCGCCCGGCGCCAGCAGCGACACCAGGGCCGGCAGCACCAGGGTCAGCGAGATGAAGGACAGGTCGCCGGTGACCAGGCCGAACGCGCCCGGGATGATCACGTCCTCGCGCCCTGGCAGGCGCCGGCGCAGGGTGGCGAGCCGGCCCTCGGCGCGCTCCCGCGCCCTGGCGGAGCGCTCGGCCTTGAAGGCCTCGATCTCGTGCTCCTTGGCGTCCTCGCTGTCGTCGTATGCGTCGTCGACCAGGCCGCCGTTGCGCATCCAGGCGTAAGGCGCCTCGGGCTGGGTGTCGTTGTCCTCGGGCTCGGCCTCGACGCGTTCGCACAAGGCTTCCTCGCAGGCCTCGGCCAGAGCCTCGGGCGTCATGTGGCGCGCGTTCAGCCCCTCCACGCCGATCACGCGCGGGTCGGTGCGCAGGCGCTCGTGCAGCTGGCCCTGGCCCACGTCCACGCCCACGACCTGCGCCGCGCCGCGCTGCAGCAGGCAGTCGGTGAAGCCGCCCGTGCTCTGGCCCACGTCCAGGCAGCGCAGGCCCGCGACCTGGATGCCCGTGGCGGCCAGCGCGCCTTCGAGCTTGAGCCCGCCGCGCGAGAGGTACTTGGCCTCTGCCGCGTCGAGCAGCTGCAGCTCGGCGCCCGCGGGGATGTCGTCGCCGTTCTTGGCGACCCTGTTCCAGGGCAGCGTCGGCGCCAGGCGCCACTGCACGCCGGCGGCGATCAGGCGCTGGGCCTGCGAGCGGGTGGCGGCGTGGCCGCCTTCCACGAGGAATACGTCTGCGCGCATGGCGCCTGTCCTTTATGAGTCAAATCGGGCTCCAGCGCTTTCTGGACAAGCGCTGGAAGCTATCAACTTAGTAGCGATAGGTGTCGGGCTTGTAAGGGCCGCTCTTGCTCACGCCGATGTAGGCGGCCTGCGCGTCGGTCAGCTCGGTGAGCTGCGCGCCGACCTTCTTCAGGTGCAGGCGGGCCACCTTCTCGTCGAGGACCTTGGGCAGCACGTAGACCTTGCCCGCCTCGTAGGCGTCGGGGCGCGTGTACAGCTCGATCTGCGCCAGCGTCTGGTTGGCGAACGAGTTGGACATGACGAAGCTCGGGTGGCCCGTGGCGCAGCCCAGGTTCACCAGGCGGCCCTTGGCCAGCAGGATGATCTTCTTGCCGTCGGGGAAGGTGATGTGGTCCACCTGGGGCTTGATCTCTTCCCACTGGCAGTGGGCTTCCAGCCTGGCGACCTGGATCTCGTTGTCGAAGTGGCCGATGTTGCAGACGATGGCCTCATCCTTCATCGCCTGCATGTGCTCGAAGGTGATGACGTCGCGGTTGCCCGTGGTGGTCACGAAGATGTCGGCTCGTGGCGCGGCGTACTCCATGGTCACCACGCGGTAGCCTTCCATGGCCGCCTGCAGCGCGTTGATGGGGTCGATCTCGGTCACCCACACCTGGGCGCTGAGCGCGCGCAGCGCCTGGGCGCTGCCCTTGCCCACGTCGCCATAGCCGCAGACTACGGCCACCTTGCCGGCGATCATCACGTCGGTGGCGCGCTTGATGCCGTCCACCAGCGACTCGCGGCAGCCGTAGAGGTTGTCGAACTTGCTCTTGGTCACCGAGTCGTTCACGTTGATGGCGCGGAACTTGAGCGTGCCCTTGGCGGACATCTCGTTCAAGCGGTGCACGCCGGTGGTGGTCTCCTCGGTCACGCCGACGATCCGGGCGCTCTTGCGGCTGTACCAGGTGGCATCCTCGGCCAGCTTGGCGCGGATGGCGGCGAAGACGATCTTCTCCTCCTCGCTGCCCGGGTGGGCCAGCACGGACAGGTCCTTCTCGGCGCGCATGCCCAGATGCATGAGCATGGTGGCGTCGCCGCCGTCGTCCAGGATCATGTTCGGGCCTTCGTCATCGGCGCCCTTGGGGCCGAACTCGAAGATGCGGTGGGTGTAGTCCCAGTAGTCTTCGAGCGACTCGCCCTTGACGGCGAACACCGGCACGCCCGTGGCGGCGATGGCCGCGGCCGCGTGGTCCTGCGTGGAGAAGATGTTGCACGAGGCCCAGCGCACGTCGGCACCCAGCGCCTTGAGCGTCTCGATCAGCACGGCGGTCTGGATCGTCATGTGCAGGCTGCCGGTGATGCGCGCGCCCTTGAGCGGCTGCTGCGCGGCGAATTCCTCGCGCACGGCCATCAGGCCGGGCATCTCGGTCTCGGCGATGCGGATTTCCTTGCGGCCCCAGTCGGCCAGGGAAATGTCGGCGATGGCCGAATCTGGGGAGGCTTTGAGAACTGCGCTCATGGCGGCTTCCTTCTGAGAAGATGTGAAAAAGCCACGCGCCTGGGGGATGGAACCGTTCACCGCACAGGACTGGCGTGGGTGAGCGTCGTTGCAAGAATGGGTTCCGAGCCTCACGCCCCGCCGGTAGCTGGGGGCGCTGCAACGCTCCTCGGAATCATCAATTATAGAGTTGTCGCCTGCGTGGCTGCCGTGCCCTGCGCGGCGCCCGACACTGGAACATTCATTTTTTTCAGGAGCACTGCATGGACCCCAAGGACAAGGTCGCCATCGTCACCGGCGGCGCCAGCGGCATCGGCCGCGCGCTCGCGCAGCGGCTCGCGGCCGAGGGCGCGCGCGTGGTCGTGGCCGACCTGCACCTGGAGCCGGCGCAGGCCGTGGCCGACGAGGTCAAAGGCCTGGCCGTGCGCTGCGATGTCAGCCGCGAGGCCGACATCCAGGCCCTGGTGGCCGCCACGCGCGAGCGCTACGGCCGCGTGGACGCCTACTTCTCCAACGCCGGCATCCTGGGCCGCCCCGGCGGCATCGAGCTGGAGGACCCGCTGTGGGAAGCCATGTGGCACATCCACGGCATGGCCCACGTGTGGGCGGCGCGCGCCGTGGTGCCCGCCATGGTGGAGCACGGCGAGGGCTTCTTCCTCGTCACCGCCTCGGCGGCGGGGCTGCTCAGCATCGTCGAATCGGCCCCGTATGCCGTGACCAAGCACGCGGCCGTGGCCTTCGCCGAGTGGCTGCGCATCGCCTACGGGCGGCGCGGCGTGCAGGTGGCCTGCCTGTGCCCGCAGGCGGTGCAGACGGCCATGATCCCGGACGACGGCGGCTCGGCCGGCGTGGACGGCGTCCTGCCGCCCGGGCAGGTGGCGGGCGACGTGCTGCAGGCCATGCGCAGCGGCCAGTTCCTGGTGCTGCCCCACGCCGAGGTGGCACAGTACTACGCCGCCAAGGCGCAGAACCCCGACCGCTGGCTGGGCGGCATGCAGAAGCACTACGCGCGGCACATGCAGCAGCAGAGCTGAGGGCGGCCGGTAAAATCGCGGGCACTCTCCGGCGCGGTCCCGTCCGCGCCGCCGCATTGCCCGGGGGGCCCGCAGGCCCCTGCCACCCACCTCTGGAACCCTCGTGTCCTACGCCTCCGAAACCCGGCGCCGCCGCACCTTTGCCATCATCTCCCACCCCGACGCGGGCAAGACCACGCTGACCGAGAAGCTGCTGCTGTTCTCGGGCGCCATCCAGATCGCCGGCGCCGTCAAGGGCCGCAAGGCGAGCCGCCACGCCACGTCCGACTGGATGGAAATCGAGAAGCAGCGCGGCATCTCGGTGGCATCGAGCGTGATGCAGATGAGCTACCGCGAACACGTCATCAACCTGCTCGACACGCCCGGCCACAAGGACTTCTCCGAAGACACCTACCGCGTGCTCACGGCCGTCGATTCGGCCCTGATGGTCATCGACGCGGCCAACGGCGTGGAGGCGCAGACGCGCCGCCTGATCGAGGTCTGCCGCCAGCGCGACACGCCCATCATCACCTTCGTCAACAAGATGGACCGCGAGGTGCGCGACCCGCTGGACATCCTCGACGAAGTGGAGCGCGAACTCGGCATGCCCTGCTGCCCCATGACCTGGCCCGTGGGCCAGGGCAAGACCTTCGGCGGCATCATCGACCTGCGCACGCAGAGCATGACGGTGTTCCAGGCCGGCAGCGAAAAGCGCCCGGAAGACTTCGAGGTCATCCCCTTGAGCGAGACCGACAGGCTGCGCGCGCGCTTCGGCCAGGCCTATGACGACGCCATCGAGAGCATGGAACTGGCCGTGGGCGCCTCCATCGCCTGGGACCACCAGGAATTCCTGGCCGCCCGGCTCACGCCGGTGTTCTTCGGCTCGGGCGTGAACAACTTCGGCGTGATGGAAGTACTCAACGCCGTGGTGGACATGTCGCCCCCGCCTGGCCCGCGCATCGCCTGGACCGAGGTGAACCGCCAGCGCGAGGAAAAGACCATCCACCCCGAGGACCCGGGCTTTTCCGGCGTGGTCTTCAAGGTGCAGGCCAACATGGACGCCAACCACCGCGACCGCATCGCCTTCGTGCGCGTGGCCTCGGGCAAGTACACTCCGGGCATGAAGATGAAGGTGCAGCGCACCGGCAAGGAGTTGCGACCCACCAGCGTCGTGACCTTCATGAGCCAGCGCCGCGAAGCGGTGGACGAGGCCTACGCCGGCGACATCATCGGCTTCACCATCCACGGCGGCGTGCAGCTGGGCGACAGCATCACCGACGGCCCGAACCTGCAGTTCACCGGCCTGCCCTTCTTCGCGCCCGAGCTGTTCATGACCGTGGTGCTGAAGAACCCGCTGCGCACCAAGCAGCTGCAGCAGGGCCTGATGCAACTGGGCGAGGAAGGCGCAATCCAGGTCTTCAAGCCCGACGCCGGCGGCAACATGCTGCTGGGCGCCGTGGGCCAGCTGCAGTTCGAGGTCGTGCAGCACCGCCTGAAGACCGAATACGACTGCGACGTGCGCCTGGAAGGCTGCCAGTACACGGGCGCGCGCTGGATCACCGCCGACACGCCGGCCGAGCTGCGCGAATTCGAGAACGCCTACCCGCTGCGCATGGCGCACGACGCGGCCGATGCGCTGGCGTACCTGTGCACCAGCCCGTACGACGTGCGCCTCGCCCAGGAGCGGTTCCCCAAGATCCACTTCCACCCGCTGCGCGAGCATGCGGGGCTGGCGCTACAAGGGGCATGAACACAAAGCCGACGATGGAACCAAACATCTCTCCTCCCCTGGTTGTCGATCTGGACGGCACCCTGGTCCGCACCGACACCTTGCACGAGCAAGCACTGATGCTGGCCAAGACACGGCCATTGCAAACGCTTTTGCTGCCGGCATGGCTGATGCATGGCAAGGCGCACCTCAAGCAACAGTTGGCACAGCGAATAGCCCTGGATGCCGGCACTCTGCCTTACAACGAGATGCTGCTGGACTGGCTGCAGTCCGAAAAGCACGCCGGGCGGCGCCTTGTGCTGTGCACCGCAGCAGATACGCAAACCGCGCAGGCCATTGCCCAGCACCTGGATACCTTTGATGAAGTCATCGCCAGTGATGGACAGACGAACCTGGCAGCCGCCCGCAAAGCCGATCGGCTGGTGCAGCAATTTGGCCACCAAGGCTTCGACTACGCAGGCAATTCGCACGATGACTTGCCAGTCTGGCAAGTGGCCCGCCAAGCCATCGTCGTCAATGCGCCCGCATCGGTGCTGAAAACAGCCCAAGCGCATGGCAATGTCAGCAAAGTCGTTGCTGCCACTGCCCTGAAGGCCCGCGACATCGCCAAGATGCTGCGCATCCACCAGTGGCTAAAGAACCTGTTGTTGTTCGTTCCGCTGCTGGCCGCACACCAGTTCACCCAAGGTGCGGCCTGGGGCACCTTGCTCCTGGCCTTTTTCTCATTCAGTCTCTGTGCATCAACGGTCTACATCAGTAACGACCTGCTCGACCTGGGCAGCGACCGCCTGCATCCGCGAAAGCGCCATCGCCCGTTTGCCAGCGGGGCCGTGCCCGTAGCCTGGGGGGTTGCCATCTCACCACTGCTGGCGCTGGCCAGCGTGGCGCTTGCGATGGCCGTGGGCCCGCGCTTTCTGGCCTGGTTGGCGGTGTACTTTGCGCTGACGTGCTGGTACTCGGTGACGCTCAAGCGTCTCGTGCTGCTCGATTGCATGGCGCTGGCATGCCTGTATACCCTGCGCATCGTCTCTGGCGCAGCGGCATCGGAACTACCGCTATCACCCTGGCTGCTGGCAGTATCGGGCTTCGTGTTTTTGTCACTGTCTTTTCTCAAGCGCCACACCGAATTGCTCCCGCTGGTGCAGCGCGGCGAAACCGCTGCAGCACACGGCCGTGGTTACGTCGCGCAAGACGCCGCCTTGGTCCAAATGTTCGGCATTGCAGCGGGGTATGCCTCCGCCGTCGTGCTGGCCCTGTATCTGCACGGCGACACGGTGCAGGCCCTGTACAAGCAGCCCCACGCCATTCTGGTCACCGTGGGAGTTTTGGTGTACTGGATCAGTTGGATGTGGCTCCAATCCCATCGGGGCGAGATGCACGACGACCCGGTGGTTTTTGCCGTGAAAGATAGGGTGAGCCTGGCCTGCGGCGCCGTGTTCGTGGCATCGCTCGTGCTGGCCACGATGGGACTGCCATGGTGATGCGTATCAGTTCCTGGGGCCGCTTGAGCGCCGAGCCGCATCAAGTATTGCCGCTGGACAGTACGGGCCATGCACTTCCACCGGAGGCAGACCACGCCGTCCTACCCTACGGCATGGGCCGCAGCTATGGCGACGTGTGCTTGAACCCCGGCGGCGCGCTGTGGCTGACGCAGGGCGCGGATCACTGGCTGGATTTCGATGCCGATACCGGATTGCTCACCTGCCAGGCCGGGGCGCTGCTCGCCGACATCCAGCACCTGCTGACCCCGCGCGGGTGGATGCTGCCCGTCACGCCTGGCACCCAATTCGTCACCGTGGGCGGAGCCATCGCCAATGATGTGCATGGCAAGAACCACCATGTGGCTGGTTCCTTTGGCAACCATGTGCGCTCTTTGGTCCTGCAGCGCACCGATGGCCACGCCATCGTCTGCGGGCCCGACCATGAAGCGGATTGGTTTCGCGCCACCGTAGGTGGCCTGGGGCTGACGGGCCTCATCACCCAGGCCACGCTGCAGCTGCGCCGCGTGGCCGGGCCATGGCTGGGCACGGAAACCATCGCCTTCGACACACTGGAGCGCTTCTACGCGTTGGCGACCGAATCGGAAGCCGGCTGGGAATACACCGTCTCGTGGATCGATTGCCTAGACAAGCGCGGGCGCGGCCTGTTCATGCGCGGCAATCACCGCGCGACAGGCTCCCCCTTGCCCGCGCATGCACCACGCAAGGGCCGCCTGGCGATCCCCGTCACGCCACCGCTGTCGCTGGTCAATACGGCCAGCCTGCGCGCCTTCAACTCGCTGTACTATCACACACACCGCCTGCGCGCGGGCCCAGCCATCACGCACTACCGGCCGTTCTTCTATCCGCTGGACGGTATCGCTCACTGGAACCGCATGTATGGCCCGCACGGTTTCTACCAGTACCAGTGCGTGGTGCCCTTCGAGGGCGGCGAACAGGCCATTGCCGCCCTGCTGGCGCAGATCGCGGGCAGCGGCCAAGGCTCCTTCCTGGCCGTACTCAAGACCTTCGGCAACCGCCCGTCACTGGGCCTGCTGAGCTTCCCGCAGCCTGGCATCACGCTGGCGCTGGATTTTCCCAACCTCGGCGACAAGACCCTGCGCCTTTTCAACCAGCTAGACACAATCGTCAGTGCGGCAGGCGGGCGCATCTACCCTGCCAAAGACGCGCGCATGCCCGCCCACTTGTTCCAATCCGGCTATCCCCAGTGGGAGCAAATCCTTCCCTACCGTGACCCCGGCATCAGTTCCGCCATGTCGCGCAGGTTGATGGGAAGCTAACCCTCGTCGAGCACACACTTTTCATGAGCTCTCCTAAAAGAATCGTCGTCATCGGCGCCACCTCTGCCATTGCCCACCAATGCAGCCGCCTGTGGGCACAGCAAGGTCCATGCGACTTCCTGCTCGTGGGCCGTAGCGCCGAGCGCGCCGAACCGCTGGCCGCCGACTTGCGAGCGCGCGGCGCGAATATTACAGCCCGCACGGCCGAACTGCGCTTCGACGACGTGGATGCCATTGCCGCACTGGTACAAAGCGCCACGGCCAACGGCCCAGTGGACACCGTACTGATTGCCCACGGCTCGCTGCCCGACCAAGCCAGTTGCCAGGACAATCTGCACGCCGTGCAAGACGCCCTGCGGGTCAACGGCCTGTCCCCCGTCCTCATCGCAGAGGCCTTTATCGGTCCCATGCAGCGTGCGGGCCACGGGCGACTGTGCATCATCGGCTCCGTGGCCGGGGACCGAGGCCGCAAGAGCAATTACATCTACGGCGCAGCCAAGGGGCTGGTGGACCGCTACGCACAGGGATTGCAGCACCGGTTGGCCCTGGCGGGTAGCCCAGTGCGTGTCACGCTGGCCAAGCCCGGCCCCACAGACACGCCAATGACCGCACACCTCAAACAAGGCGGCGCCAAGCTCGCCACAGCCCCGGCGGTGGCGCAGAGCATCATCAAAGCCATGGCGGCGGGCCGCCCCGTGGTCTATGCCCCCGGCAAATGGGCTCTGATCATGCTGGTGATCCGCCATCTGCCACGCTTCCTGTTCAACAAGACAGATATCTGAGTCCATGCGCATTGCACTGCTTTATGCTTTGTTCTGCATCGTGGCCATCGTGGTGAACATTGGCTCGCAAGACCTTGCCCTGCGGCTCTGGCCCTCGGGCATCTGGTTCTCCATCATCGTCGGCACGGGCACGGGTTTGGTCGTCAAATACCTTCTCGACAAGCGGTTCATCTTCCGCTTCACGGCCCGGAACGTCGGCCACGACAGCAGGACATTCGTGCTCTACACCCTCATGGGCGTGGTGACCACCGCCATCTTCTGGGGTTTCGAGTACGGGTTCTGGCGGGCGTTCGGAACAGCGCAAATGCGCTACCTGGGCGGCGTGACCGGCCTCGTCCTCGGCTACATCGCCAAATACCACCTGGACAAGCAGTTCGTATTCAGCATTCCACCTCAATCCAAGCATCCATGAGCCGATACAAGACGGCGGCCAACCTGCTGGCCTGTCTCATCATTGCCGTTGCCACCCTGCGCGCATTCGCTTTCTGGGCCGCCGATCCGATGTTGGCCTACGCCAACAACTACGACCAGGTACGCACGTTGAAGGTCTTCGGCCTGCATCCCAAGGATTCACCCAAGGCGCTTTATCAAATGACGCCAGAGCGCCCCTACCGGTATTTTGTTCAGGCAGACACCCTGCATGCGCCCATCTATCCTTCGTCCGACCTGTTAATCAAAGCCATCCAAGTCGCCACGATGGCTGCGTTCCGCAGCAGCGATGGCCTGATGGACATCAAAATTGCCACCGCCCCCGTGCTCATCGGCTGGCTGGTGAGTATCTGGCTCATCTTCAGAAAGCTGCTCGCCAGACCACTGGCGGCCCTGGGTTTTGCGGGCTGGATCCTGCTGGTGGCCGACCCCATCAACCTGTTGTTCCTAAATACCTGGTATGCGGAGTTTTCCGCCTTCGCCTTCGCCACCTTGTTCATGGGCATTGCATGGCTGTGGCTGTTTCAACTCGTCTCGCTGCGCTGGGCCCTTGTCTGGGGAGGGGTGTGCCTGACCGTCCTTTCATTCAACCGCAATCAGTACATGTTTCTCCTGCCTGCCGTGGCCGGGCTCGTGGGTACCGCCGTGCTGGCCTTGTCGCGCCCCTACCAAAGGCCATCGCTGGCCTCTGCGACCAAATGGGTTTTGATTGCCGCCGTCTGCCTAGTGCCAATGCTGGTCTACAACGCCGCCGCCAAGAAAAAAATATACATGGAGACCGCTACCAACCGGACTAACACCGTTTTCGGAGCACTGCTGCCCGCATCCAAAGACCCGGCCAAGATGCTGGAGCATATGGGCCTGTCGCCGGAGGGGTGCCTGCAATTTTCAGGACAAAACCTGTATGTCAAGCCTGAGGGGGAATTCAAGGCACATTGCCCAAAGAGTCTGAGACTCTCCCTCGTCCGCATTGCCAAAGCCGTGGTGCTGGAGCCCGCAACCCTCGTCACGATCATCGGGAACATTGCCCAGCACCATAACGGGTTTCTTCAGTACCACATGAGCCACATCGAAGGAACGGACAATGCCTATATATACAACGGCAGCCGGTCATACTTCAACGGTAGCGAATTCCGCACTGTTCGGGATAACGCCAGAATAGACAGTAGCAACCAACCATACTACCGCCAGTCCATCGATCCACTGCTCACGAGAATTTCCGTGGGAACAACCGCGCTGCTCATCTGGCTTGCCGCCCTCGGCCCGGCACTCGCCGCGCTGGTGGCTTGGGTACTAAAGCAGGGCCGCTGGGCCTTCGTGTTTCTGCTGAATGGGCTGCTGTTCAACTACGCCCTGTTTTCGTCCATCCTGGGCGATGGCTACTTCGAATTGGAGCGCCACGCGATCCTGTGCTTCAGCTTCGGGGCGCTCTTTTTCGTTCTTCTGGGTAGTTTTGCCGCATCCACCTTGAGCGCCAAAGTTCCGGCCCAACAATGACACCTCTGATCCATTGGCCCCGCGAATGCAATACCCGCATCAACGGCGTACTGACCGACATCGACGACACCCTCACCACCGAAGGCTCGATCACCGCCGATGCCCTGCAGGCGCTGGCCGATCTGAAGGCCGCGGGCCTGCACGTCATCCCCATCACCGGGCGGCCCGTGGGCTGGAGCAAGCCCTTCGCCACCGCCTGGCCGGTGGATGCCATCGTGGCCGAAAACGGCGCCGTGGCGCTGCAGCGCATGGCCGATGGCGGGCTCGACAACCTCTACCAGCAGGACGCGGCCACGCGCTGTGCCAACTTCGCCCGCATGCAGCAGGTACTGGCTGAAATCGAAGCCGCCGTGCCCGGCGCCCGGCGCGCCGCAGACTCGGCTGGGCGCGAGTGCGACATCGCCATCGATCACAGCGAATTCACGCATCTGCCGCAGGAGGCCATCGACCAATGCGCAGCGATCATGCGCGCGGCAGGCATGAATGCCACCGTGAGCAGCATCCACATCAACGGCTGGTATGGCGCGCACGACAAACTCGAAGGCGCGCGCTGGATCGTGCGCGAGCTGTTCGGGCGCGATCTGGATGCAGAGCTGGAACGCTGGGTGTACGTGGGCGATTCCACCAACGACCAGCTCATGTTCGAGCATTTCCCGCACAGCGTGGGCGTGGCTAACATCGCGCGCTTCGTGCCGCAGCTGGCGCACCTGCCGCGCTACGTGACCCGGGGCGAGCGCGGCGCGGGCTTTGCCGAGCTGGCGCACGCCATCCTGGACGGCCAGGCGCGCTGATTTGCCCCCGGGCGCCAGGGCGCCCACAATGGCATGCAGCCCCACCCACCGAGCGCCGCTGCCATGACCCGCCTCATAGACCTGCCCACGCTGGCCGCCCTGGTGCACGACATGGGCGCCGCCCATTTCCTGTGCGAGCTGGCCGACGAGATCCACACCGACTTCCTGCGCTGGAACGCGTTCGACAAGACGGCGCGCACGGCCAGCCACAGCCCGCACGGCGTGATCGAGCTCATGCCCGTGTCCGACGACACGCTCTACAGCTTCAAGTACGTCAACGGCCACCCGGGCAACCCGGCCGGCGGCCTGCCCACGGTGATGGCCTTCGGCGTGCTGGCCGAGGTGGCCACGGGCCTGCCTCTGCTGCTGTCGGAGCTGACCCTGGCCACCGCGCTGCGCACAGCCGCCACCTCGGCCCTGGCGGCTCAGGCGCTGGCGCGCCCGGGCAGCCGCAGCATGGCGCTGATCGGCAACGGCGCGCAGGCCGAGTTCCAGGCCCTTGCCTTCCATGCGCTGCTGGGCATCGAAGAGCTGCGCGTGTTCGACACCGCGCCGGCCGCCACCGACAAGCTGCTGCACAACCTGGCGCGCACGCCGGGGCTGAAGATGATCCGCGCGGCATCGGTGGCCGAGGCCGTGCGCGGCGCCGACATCGTGACCACGGCCACGGCGGCCAAGCGCCACGCCCGCATCATCACACCGGACATGCTGGAGCCGGGCATGCACCTGAACGCCGTGGGCGGCGACTGCCCCGGCAAGACCGAGCTGCACCCCGGCGTGCTGCGGCAGGCGCGCATCGTCGTCGAATACGCGCCGCAAAGCCGCGTGGAGGGCGAGATCCAGCAACTGGCCGGGGACCATCCGGTGACCGAGCTGTGGCAGGTCCTGTCGAGCCAGGCGAGCGGGCGCGAACATGCCGATCAGGTCACCGTCTTCGACTCCGTGGGCTTCGCGCTGGAGGACCACGCCGCCCTGCGCTTCATCCACCGCCAGGCCCTCGCGCGGGGGCTGGGCACGGACCTGGCGCTGGTGCCCACGGACGGCGACCCCAGGGACCTGTTCGGGCGCACGCGCAGCCACCTGCGCAGGGTGGTTTGATTTTTAGCCAAAACAGTCGTAAACGCCCGTATAGCAAACGGTTGCAGCTATCAAAAAAGAAAAGGTGCCATTGGCACCTTTTTGCATGGCGACCCGGCACGGGGTCAGTGCTGCAGGATCTTGTTGAGGAAGTCCTTGGTGCGCGGCTGGCGCGCATCGGGGTTACCGAAGAACTCTTCCTTGCTGCAGTCCTCCAGGATCTTGCCGCCCACGTCCATGAAGATCACGCGGTTGCTGACCTTCCTGGCAAAGCCCATCTCGTGCGTCACGCACATCATGGTCATGCCCTCGTGGGCCAGGCCCATCATCACGTCCAGCACCTCGCCCACCATCTCGGGGTCCAGCGCCGAGGTGGGCTCGTCGAACAGCATGACGATGGGGTCCATGGACAGGGCGCGCGCAATGGCCACGCGCTGCTGCTGGCCGCCCGAGAGCTGGCCCGGAAACTTGTCCTTGTGGGCCGTGAGGCCCACGCGGTCGAGCATCTTCAGGCCCCGCTTCTTGGCGTCGTCGGGGCTGCGCCTCAGCACCTTGATCTGCGCGATGGTCAGGTTCTCGGTCACCGACAGGTGCGGGAACAGCTCGAAGTGCTGGAACACCATGCCCACGCGCGAGCGCAGCTTGGGCAGGTCGGTCTTGGGGTCGTGCACGGCCGTGCCGTCGACCCAGATCTCACCCTTCTGGATGGGTTCGAGCGCGTTGATGGTCTTGATGAGCGTGGACTTGCCCGAGCCCGAGGGGCCGCAGACCACCACCACCTCGCCCTTGCTGATGCTGGTGGAGCAGTCGCTCAGCACCTGGAAGCTGCCGTACCACTTGGAGACGTTCTTGAGTTCGATCATGTGAATTCCTTCCGAAAAAACGCCTCAGCGGATGATGGCGATCTTCTTGTGCAGCCGCTTGACGGCCCAGGACAGCGAGTAGCAGATCACGAAATAGGCCACGGCGGCGGCCAGGTAGGCCTCCACGGGACGGCCGAAGTTCTTGCCCGCCACGTCGAAGCCCTTGAGCATGTCGTAGGCACCGATGGCGTAGACCAGGGACGTGTCCTGGAACAGGATGATGGTCTGCGTCAGCAGCACCGGCAGCATGTTGCGGAACGCCTGCGGCAGCACCACCAGCTTCATGTTCTGGCCGTAGGTCATGCCCAGGGCCTGGCCCGCGAAGACCTGGCCGCGCGGGATGGACTGGATGCCCGCGCGCATGATCTCGCTGAAGTAGGCGGCCTCGAAGGCGACGAAGGTGATGATGGCCGAGACCTCCGCCCCGATGGGCCGCCCGATGAGCAGCGGCACGAGCAGGAAGAACCACAGGATCACCATCACCAGCGGAATGCTGCGCATGCCGTTGACGTAGATGGTGGCGGGGGCCATCAGCCACTTCTTGCCCGACAGGCGCATGAGGGCCAGCAGGGTGCCGAAGAACACGCCGCCCAGCGTCGCGATCACGGTGAGCACCACGCTGAAGATGAAACCCTTGAGCACGAAGCCGCGCAGCAGCTCCCAGCTGAGGAAGGACCAGTCGATGTGCAGCATCATCTCAGTGCCCCCCCCCGCCGGCGGCGATCATGCCCGGCACGCGCGAGCGCTTCTCGATGAAGGCCATGATGCGGTTGATGGCCAGGGCCGACACCACGTACAGCGCCGTCACCAGCAGGTACACCTCGATGCCGCGCGAGGTCTCCTCCTGCACCTGCATGGCGTACATGGTCAGCTCGGACACCGACACCGCGAACGCCACCGACGAGTTCTTGAAGATGTTCATGGTCTCGCTGGTCAGCGGCGGGATGATGATGCGAAACGCCATGGGCAGCAGCACGTAGCGGTAGTACTGGAACGTGGTGAAGCCCATCGCCATGCCCGCGTAGCGCTGGCCGCGCGGCAGCGCCTGGATCCCCGAGCGCACCTGCTCGGCGATGCGCGCCGAGGTGAAGAACCCGAGCGCGAACACCACCAGAACGAAGCCCGGCAACGACTTCATGGGCGGGAAAATGGCCGGGATCACGTGGTACCAGAGGAAGATGTGGACCAGCAGCGGAATGTTGCGGAAGAACTCCACCCAGGCATTGCCCAGGCGCACGATCCACGGACTGTCCGGCAGCGTGCGCAGCGTGCCGATCAGCGAGCCGACGACGAGCGCGATCGCCAGCGCGAGCAGCGATACCGATACCGTCCAGCCCCAGGCGGAGAGCAGCCAGTCGAGGTAGGTGATGTCTCCGCCCTTGCCGAAGCAGCTCTGCGCGACCTCTTGCGTAATGGTGTCCTGGCAGAACACCTGCCAATCCCAACTCATAGGAGCACCTCTTTCATTGAATTCCAACGATGCCACGCCGCAGCGCCGGCAACAAAAAAGCCCCTCCAAACCCCGGGTCTGAAGGGGCGGCACGCATCACGGATTACTTTTGGTAGTCTTCCATGGGCTTGTCATTGGGGTGCTCCCAGGCGTACTTGGTGGCCGGAGACAGCGGCAGGCCCACCTTGGTGTTGTTGGGCGGAATCGGCTGCATGAACCACTTGTCGTAGGACTTGGCCAGGGTGCCGTCCTTGATCTGGGCCACGATGGATTCGTCCACGGCCTTCTTGAACGCCGGATCGTCCTTGCGCAGCATGCAGGCGATGGGCTCGACCGACAGCGCCTCGCCCACGATCTTGAAGTCGTTGGGGTTCTTGGACTTGGAGATGTTGCCCGCGAGGATGGAGCCGTCCATGATGAAGGCGTCGGCGCGGCCAGTCTCCAGCATCAGGAAGCTGTCGGCGTGGTCCTTGCCCATGACTTCCTTGATCGTCAGGCCGTCGGCGCGCTTGTTCTTGCGCAGCGTCTGCACCGAGGTGGTGCCCGTGGTGGTGACGATGGTCTTGCCGTTCAGGTCCTTGATGTCGTTGATGCCCGAGTTGGCCTTGACCGCGATGCGCACCTCTTCCACGTAGGTGGTGTCGGCGAAGGCCACGTCCTTCTGGCGCGCCAGGTTGTTGGTGGTGGAGCCGCACTCCAGGTCCACCGTGCCGTTGACGACCAGCGGGATGCGGTTCTGCGAGGTCACCGGCTGGTACTTGATCTCCAGCTTGGACAGGCCCAGCTTCTTCTGCAGGTCGCGCGCGACGCGCTCGGCCATCTCGGTGTGGAAGCCCACGTACTTGCCATCGCCCAGGGTATAGGCCAGCGCGCCCGACGATTCGCGCACGCCCAGGGTGATGGCGCCGCTCGACTTGATCTTGGCCAGCGTATCGTTGGCCTGCGCAATTGCGCTGCCTGCGGCCAGGACGGTGATCGCGGCGGCCAGCAAATGCTTCTTCATAGGTACTCTCCTTGTGGGTGAAACGGTGGGCAAAGTGTAGTGAATGGATGGCGCGCCGAGAGGCAACCCTGTGAGCGCACCCCTCCATCGACCACCCCTCCCCCGGATTGCGGGACAGGTTTCCTATTGTGCGTGCTCCGATGCCCGCAAGGGCGCTTCATTCCTAGGGTATTTCCAGAACCCTGGCCGGTGGGAACGGACGCGGCCGTATCAGATCGGGTTTTGCCCGCCCTGGGCCTGCAGATAGGTCCACAGGTCCTGCGCCAGGCTCTTGGCCGGTTCCTTGCGCGAGGGCTTCTCGCGGTAGGCCCGCACCTCCATGACCATCTGCAGGTCCTCCGCCCCCGGCGGCGCGGCGCTCGCCAGCTTGCGCGCGCGCAGTTCCTTCTTCACCGCGCTGTAGGGCAGGAAGGCCACGCCGTGGCCCTCCAGCGCCATGGCCTTCAGGCCCTCGGCCATGTCGGTCTCGTACACGCGGTCCAGGTGGATGGCCGTGCCCGCCTGCTTGAGGATCAGCTCCGTCACCCGGCCCAGGTAGGCCCCGGGCGCATAGGCCAGGTAGGGCAGCGGCTCGCCCGCGCGCCCCGGCAGGCTGAACAGCGGCTGGCCATCGGGGCCGGCCTTGGCGTAGGGGGCCAGCACCTCCTGGCCCAGGGTCACCATCTCATAGCGCTCGGCGTCCAGCTGCAGCGGCTGCGAGGGGTGGTGGTACGAGATCAGCAGGTCGCACCCGCCCTCCACCAGGCGCAGCACGGCGTCGTGCACGTTGAGCGCGATCAGGCGGCTCTTGAGCGGTCCGAAGTCCGCGCGCACGGCCGACACCCAGGCCGGGAAGAAGGTGAACGCGAGCGTGTGCGGCACGGCGAACTCGATCATGTCGGTGCCGGCGCTGGTGTGGGCGCGCAGTATGGCGCGCGTGTTCTGCAGCGCCTGCAGCACCTCCAGCGCCTGGTCGTACAGCGTGGTGCCGGCGGCCGTGAGCCGCGTGGGGTAGGAGCTGCGGTCCACCAGGTCCGTGCCTGCCCAGGCCTCCAGCGCCTGGATGCGGCGCGAGAACGCCGGCTGCGTCACGTGCCGCAGCTGGGCCGAACGGCTGAAGCTGCGCGTCTCGGCCAGGCTGACGAAGTCTTCGAGCCATTTGGTTTCCATGGCGCGCATTATCGGCCCCCTCGGGGAACACCCTGCGGCCAGGGTCTGCGGATTTGATAGCAAAATAGCGGCCTTGGCGCCCACAGCGCCGCCCACAAGCCAAGGCCCCCGGCGCACGACGCCGGCCGGCAGAGCGACCCGTCCTTCATGCCCGATCCATCCGCCCTCCACCCCCATGTCCTCCCAACCCACACCCGGGCCGGCCGACCATGCCGCCCCGGCCGGCGCAGCCGACCCTAGCGAACCGCGCTCCCTGCGCATCGAGGACTGGCTCACCGTCATCGTCATGGCGCTGCTCGCGCTGATCACGTTCGCCAACGTGATCGTGCGCTACTTCACCGACTCGTCCTTCGCCTGGACCGAGGAGATCTCGGTCTTCCTGATGATCGTGCTGGCGCTGGTGGCCGGCTCGGCCGCCGTGGCGCGCGACCGCCACATCCGCATCGAGTTCTTCTGCGAAAGCGGCTCGGCCATGCGCCGCAGGCGCCTGGCGCAGCTGGGCGCGCTGCTGGTGGCCCTGCTGTTCGCAGTCATCGCCGTGCTCAGCGTGCGCGTGGTCTGGGACGACTGGCGCTTCGAGGAAACCTCGCCCGGCATCGGCGTGCCGCAGTGGTGGTATTCGGTCTGGCTGCCCGTGCTCTCGCTGCTCATCGCCTGGCGCGCCATCGGCCTGCTGGTGCGCCGCACGCGCCAGAGCGACGTGGAGTACCTGCTCGACGAGGCCGGCGACGATGGCAACGGGGAGCCCCGGCCATGATCGCCACCCTGCTCTTCGTCGCCTTCCTGGTGCTGATGTTCGTGGGCGTGCCCATCGGCGCGGCCCTGGGCCTGGCGGGCGCGGCCGCCATTGCGCTGGCCAACGCCGAGACGCAATGGTTCGGCCTGCTGGCCGTGCCGCAGAACTTCTACGCCGGGCTGGGCAAGTACCCGCTGCTGGCCATCCCGATGTTCGTGCTCGTGGGCTCGATCTTCGACCGCTCGGGCGTGGCGCTGCGGCTGGTGAACTTCGCCGTGTCCATCGTCGGGCGCGGCCCCGGCATGCTGCCGCTGGTGGCCATTACGGTGGCCATGTTCCTCGGCGGCATCTCGGGCTCGGGCCCGGCCAACGCGGCCGCCGTGGGCGGCGTGATGATCGCGGCCATGAGCCGCGCGGGCTACCCCGGCAGCTTCTCGGCCAGCGTGGTGGGCGCGGCCGCGGCCACCGACATCCTGATCCCGCCGTCGGTGGCGTTCATCGTCTACTCGGTGCTCGTGCCCGGCGCCTCGGTGCCGGCGCTGTTCGCGGCGGGCATGGTGCCCGGCGTGCTCGCGGGCGTGGCGCTGATCGCCCCGGCCGTGTGGATGGCGCGCAGGCACAAAATGGGTGCGCTGGAGGCCGACATGCCGCGCCCGCCGTTCTGGCGCAGCCTGCGCGAGGCCTCATGGGGCCTGGCCGCGCCGGTACTGATCCTGGGCGGCATGCGCGCCGGCTGGTTCACGCCCACCGAGGCCGCCGTGGTGGCCGTGTTCTACGGCCTGTTCGTGGGCATGGCGATCCACCGCACCATCGGGGTGCGCGACCTCTACGTGATCCTGCGCGAGGCGGGCGAGCTCTCGGCCGTGATCCTCGTCGTGGTGTCGCTCGCGGGCATCTTCGCGTTCTCGCTGTCCACGCTGGGCGTGATCGACCCGGTGGCCCACGCCATCGTGAACTCGGGCCTGGGCGAATACGGCGTGCTGGCGCTCCTGATCCTGCTGCTCATCACCGTGGGCATGTTCCTCGACGGCATCTCCATCTTCCTGATCTTCGTGCCGCTGCTGCTGCCCATCATGCAGCACTACGGCTGGGACCCCGTGTGGTTCGGCGTGATCCTCACGCTCAAAGTCGCTCTGGGCCAGTTCACGCCGCCGCTGGCCGTGAACCTCATGGTGAGCTGCCGCATCGCCGGTGTGCGCATGGAGTCCACCGTGCGCTGGGTCGGCCCCATGCTGCTGGCCATGTTCCTGGTGATGGTGGCCGTCATCGCCTTCCCGCAACTCGCCCTGTGGCTGCCGGCCAAGCTGGGCTATTGATTTTTCACAAGGAGACCCTTCCCATGAAACTGCGCACCTTCCTCGCCACCGCCGTGGCCGCGGCCGCCGCCGTCGCCTTCAGCACGCCCGCGCTGGCACAGAACTACAAGAGCGAGTACCGCATGTCGCTCGTGCTCGGCACGGCCTTCCCCTGGGGCAAGGGCGGCGAGATCTGGGCCAACAAGGTCAGGGAGAAGACCAACGGCCGCATCAACATCAAGCTCTACCCCGGCGTGTCGCTCATCCAGGGCGACCAGACGCGCGAGTTCAGCGCGCTGCGCCAGGGCGTGATCGACATGGCCGTGGGCTCGACCATCAACTGGTCGCCCCAGGTCAAGCAGCTCAACCTGTTCTCGCTGCCCTTCCTGTTCCCCGACTACGCGGCCGTCGATGCGGTGACGCAGGGCGAGGTTGGCAAGAGCCTGTTCCAGACGCTGGACAAGGCCGGCGTGGTGCCGCTCGCCTGGGGCGAGAACGGCTACCGCGAGATCAGCAACTCCAAGCACGCGATCAAGAGCCCGGCCGACCTGAAGGGCCTGAAGATCCGCGTGGTGGGCTCGCCGCTGTTCCTCGACACCTTCACCGCCCTGGGCGCCAACCCCACGCAGATGAGCTGGGCCGACGCCCAGCCCGCCATGGCCAGCGGCGCGGTCGACGGCCAGGAGAACCCCATCGCCGTGTACCAGGCCGCCAAGCTGAACACCGTGGCGCAGAAGCACATCACCATGTGGGGCTACATCAACGACCCGCTGATCTTCGTGGTGAACAAGGACATCTGGAACAGCTGGACGCCCGCCGACCGCGAGGCCGTGCGCCAGGCCGCCATCGAGGCCGGCAAGGAAGAGATCGCCATCGCGCGCAAGGGCATGGTCGAGGCGGACAAGCCCCTGCTCAAGCAGATCGAGGGCCTGGGCGTGACGGTGACGCAGCTCACCCCCGCCGAACGCGAGGCCTTCGCGCGCGCCACGCGCCCGGTGTTCGACAAGTGGAAAGGCCAGATCGGCGCCGACCTGGTGAGCGCGGCCGAGAAGGCGATTGCCGCGCGCAAGAAGTAACACTACGAAAACAGGAGCCACCAGCGCTTGCCACACAAGCGCTGGCAGCTCTTTTCATTTATATTCGCTGCCCCTGGCGGCCGGATGCTTGCGCGCATTCTTGACGAGCTTGGCGGCCACCGCCTGCTCCAGGTCCACGCCCGTGTGGTCGGCCAGCTGCAGCAGGTACAGCAGCACGTCGGCGATCTCGTCGGCCACGCGCTCCTTCTCGGCAGCGTCGATGGTGAGGCGGCGCGACTCCTCCGGCGTGAGCCACTGGAACAGCTCCAGCAGCTCCGCCGCCTCCACCATCAGCGCCATCGCCAGGTTCTTGGGCGTGTGGTAGGGCTGCCAGTCGCGCGCCGCTGCGAAGTCGCGCAGCTGGCGCTGCAGGGCTTTCACATCCATACCGGGTTCACTTCTTTTTTCATAGCTTCTGGCGCTTCATACATGAGCCTCAGAGCGTGTTTTCGCTTGAATTCTGCTGCAGCGCCCACATGCTGGCGTAGCGCCCACCCTGGGCCAGCAGCGCGGCGTGCGTGCCGCGCTCGGCGATGCGGCCTGCCTCCATCACCACGATCTCGTGCGCATCGACCACGGTGGACAGGCGGTGCGCGATCACCAGCGTGGTCTTGCCCTGCGCCACCTGGCGCAGCTCGGCCTGGATGGCGCGCTCGTTGGCCGAATCGAGCGCGCTGGTGGCCTCGTCGAAGATCAGGATGGGCGGGTTCTTGAGCAGCGTGCGCGCGATGGCCACGCGCTGCTTCTCGCCGCCCGAGAGCTTCAGGCCGCGCTCGCCCACCATCGTCGCGTAGCCCTGCGGCGTGCTCATGATGAAGTCGTGGATGTGCGCGGCGCGCGCGGCCTGCTCCACCTCGGCCTGGCTGGCGCCGGTGCGGCCGTAGGCGATGTTGTAGGCCACCGTGTCGTTGAACAGCACCGTGTCCTGCGGCACGATGCCGATGGCGCGGCGCAGGGACTGCTGGGTCACGGTGCGGATGTCCTGCCCGGCGATGGTGATGCGCCCGCCCCCGCCGACGCCGGGCCGCCCCAAGTCGGCGGCGGCCCCCTCGGGGGGCAGCGAGCCACACGCAGTGGGCGAGCGTGGGGGCTCAATTCCCACGTCATAGAAGCGGTACAGCAGGCGGCCCAGGGTGCTCTTGCCCGCGCCCGAGGGGCCGACCACGGCCACGGTCTTGCCGGCCGGTATCGTGAGGCTCACGCCCCGCAGGATGGGCCGCGCCGGGTCGTAGGCGAAGTGCACGTCCTCGAAGCGCACCGTGGGCGCATCCAGCCCTGCCAGGGCCACGGCGCCGGGCGCGTCGGCCACCTCCTGCTCCTTGTCCATCAGGGAGAACATCTTGTCCAGGTCGGCCAGGTTCTGCTTGATCTCGCGGTAGATCACGCCCAGGAAGTTGAGCGGAATGTAGATCTGGATCATGAAGGCGTTGACCATGACCAGGTCGCCGAGCGTCATGCGCCCGGCCGCCACGCCCTCGGTGGCGCGCCAGAGCATGGCCACCAGGCCCACGGCGATGATGAGCTGCTGCCCGCTGTTGAGCATGCTCAGCGTGCTGCGGCTCTTGAGCTGGGCGCGCCGCAGCTGCTCCAGGCTCTCGTCGTAGCGCCGGGCCTCGAAGGCCTCGTTGTTGAAGTACTTGACCGTCTCGTAGTTCAGGAGCGAGTCGATGGCCTTGCTGTGCGCGGCCGAGTCGAACAGGTTGGCCTGGCGCCTGAACTGTATGCGCCACTGCGTCACGCCCACGGTGAAGGCGATGTACAGCACCAGCGCCGACAGCGTGATGACGGCGAACCAGACGTCGAACTGGCGCGCCAGGATGAACAGCACCAGCAGCACCTCGATCAGCGTGGCCCCCAGGTTGAACAGGGCGAACGACACCAGCGACTCGATGCCGCGCACCCCGCGCTCGATGTCGCGCGTCATGCCCCCGGTCTGTCGCTCCAGGTGAAAGCGCAGCGAGAGGGCATGCAGGTGCTCGAAGGTCTTGAGGGCGATGGCGCGCGCCGCGCCGTGGGTCGCCTTGGCGAACACCAGCTCGCGCAGTTCGCTGAACACCGAGTTGGCCAGGCGCAGGCCTCCGTAGGCCAGCAGCAGCCCCACGGGCACGACCAGCAGCGCCGTGGGGCTGCCGGCGGGCAGCGCCATGGCATCGACGAGCCTTTTGAGCAGCAGCGGCACGCCAACGTTGGCCAGCTTGGCGCCCACCATGAAGGCAATGGCGGCCAGCACCCGGCCCTTGTACTCCCACAGGTAGGGCAGCAGGCGCTGCAGGGTGGCTCCGTCGGAGCGGATGCGTGAGCTGTCGGGAGCGAGGGCTTCGCCGTGGCGGCGCATGGTGGACAATCCGTGAAATCAGCAAAACCAGAGATTGTGCCCATGTCCCAGGATCTCCCCTGCGCCCACACCCAGTTGCCCACCGACAAGGAGCTGGTGCTCAAGGTGATGCCTATGCCCGCCGACACCAACAGCAACGGCGACATCTTCGGCGGCTGGGTCATGGCGCAGGTGGATCTGGCCGGCTCCGTGCTGCCCGCGCGGCGCATCCAGGGACGCATGGCCACGGTGGCGGTCAACGAATTCGTCTTCAAGCAGCCCGTGCGCGTGGGCGACCTGCTGTCGTTCTTCGCCGAGGTCACGCGCGTGGGCAACACCTCCATGACCGTGCAGGTCGAGGTGTATGCCGAGCATGTCCGCACGCAGGGGCGCTACCTGAAAGTGACCGAGGCGTCCCTGACCTACGTGGCCATCGACGAAAACGGCCGCCCACGCCCCATACCGAAGCAGCCCGGCGACGCGCCATAAAAAAAACCGGGAGCGCCCTGCGGCCTCCCGGTTGCAGCGGCGGGGCAGTCCGTCAGGCCGCGGCGAGCGCAGGCGACGACGAAGCAGCCGGGGATGTGGACGAAGACGACGCGGCCTGCGTGCGTGCGCTGCCCACGCCGACCGAAATCTCGCCCGAGAGCTGGCCGCCCTCCTCGATCACCACCTTGCCATAGCGGATCTTGCCGCTGACCTTGCCGGTACTGAAGATCACCAGCTTCTCGCGCACGGTGAGCGTGCCGTCGAACTCGCCGTGGATCTCGGCGATGTCGATCTCGGCAGTGCCGTGGAACGCGCCCTGCTCGGCGATCTGGATCACGCGCGAATCCATGGTGGCCTCCACCGTACCCTCCACGACGAGGGTGTCGCAGTCGGTGATCTCGACGCCCTTGAGCTTGATGTTGGGCCCCACGGTGAGCTTGCTGCCGCCGCTCTCGGTGGTGGTGCTGGAGGCGGCGGGCTTGGCCGTGGCGGCATTGCTGCCGGTGCTGGTCGTGCTGGTCACGCTGCCGCCAAGCACGGAGGACGAGGGTTGGCGGGGCTGGAACGATTCGGTCTCACGTTTGCCAAAGAAAGGGTTTTGCACGGCCATCGGTTCGGTTCTCCTGAAAAAGACCCGCCGATGCTAGAAGTTGCAGCGCGGCAAAACCGCCCTTGTTACGCAAGAACGGTAACCAAACCGCTCGTTCGTTGCATGCGCTTGCAGGGTTTGCAGGGTCACACAGCAAACGCCCTGCTCTCAGCACTTGCTGAAATCCGGGTGCCGCTTTTGGCGAAAGCCCCCCGTCTGTTCACACAGTCCGGCCGCCTGCGGCGTCCGCCGGATTTCAGCACTTGCTGAAATCCGGGTGGCGCTTTTCCATGAAGGCGGAGAAGGCTTCGCGGGCCGCCGGTTCGCGCAGCATGCGGCCGAAGCTCGCACCCTCCTCGGCCATGCGTTCGAGCACCGCGGCGCTCTGGCCCTTCTTGAGCAGGCGCTTGGTCTCGACCAGGGCCGACAGTGGCTTGGCCGCGAGCTTGCGCGCCTGGGCCTGGGCGATCGCGTTGCACTCGGTGGGCGGCACCACGCGGTTGACCAGGCCCACCTCCAGCGCCGCCTCGGCCATGAAGGGCTCGCCCAGGAGCAGCGCCTCGGCCGCGCGGTGGTAGCCCAGCATCTGCGGCACGAGCAGGCTGGACGCCGCCTCGGGGCACAGGCCCAGGTTCACGAAGGGCATGGAGAACGCCGCGTTGTCGCCCGCATAGACCAGGTCGCAATGCAGCAGCATGGTCGTGCCGATGCCCACGGCCGGGCCGCACACGGCCGCCACCACGGGCTTGGGGAAGGTGGCGATGGAGCGCAGGAAGCGGAACACGGGCGCGTCCTCCGTGCTGGGCGGCTGCTGCAGGAAGTCGCCGATGTCGTTGCCGGCGCTGAAGATGGCCACGTCGCCCTGCAGCACCACCACGCGCGCGGCCGCGTCCTGCGCCGCGGCCTCGAAGGCGTCGGCCAGCTGCGCGTACATGGCGGTGGTGATGGAGTTCTTCTTCTCCACGCGGTTGAAGGTGATGGTGCGCACGCCGCCCTCGGCGTGGACCAGGATGTCCTGGGAAATGGTGCTCATGGTCTTCATTCTTTGTAGTAGACGATCTGGTGGCTTGTGGCCAGCACGGTGCCGGCCTCGTTCCACAGGTGCGCGGTCTGGTCGAAAAAGCCGTTGCGGAACTCCTGCGCGCGCGCCTGGCCCAGCAGGTAGCCAGTGCCGGTCTGCGCCAGCAGCTCGCTGCCCGCATGGAAGTACACGGTGATGGACACCGTGCCCGCGGGTACCTGGCGCGCGCGGCGCAGCCACACGCGCGGGAAGAAGACGTCGGCCATGGCCGCCAGCGCGCAGAAGTCCAGCGGCCGCGCGGGTGCGTCGCGCATCCACAGCTGGGTCATGCTGGTGTGGCCGCTGTCGTCCCACTGCGTGGGCAATTCGCCCGTCACGGGCCGCATCTCATAGCGGCGCAGCCATTCGGAGCGAAACGCCAGCCGCACCTGCTTGCACTGCGCGGGCGCGGGAACACAGGGCATGGGCGTGTCGGTCGCGCCCCAGGTCTCGCGCCGCACGGCCGTGACGACGGTGGCCGTGGTGGTGACCACGGGCGCGCCATCGGCGCCGGCCTGCAGGATGGACAGCGTCCAATGCTGCGTGGAGCGGTTGGTGCGCACCGGCGTGGCCTGCAGCGTGAACGGCCCCTCGCCCAGCGCGCCGGCGTAGTTCACGGTGAGCGAGAGCGGCTCGCCCAGGCGCTCGGGGTGCCGCATCACGGCCTGCAGCAGCGTGGCGGCGGTGATGCCGCCGAACGGCCCCACCATGTTCCAGTAGCCGGGCGTGGTGCGGCCGGTGTATTGGCCCGTCGTTTCGGACGCGAGCGCCAGCGCCTCGTCCAGGGGGTGAATGCTGTGGTGCGAAATCATGGTCCGAGTGTGCCGCCAATTTGCAATGGCCGTGCCGTGGGGCCTATACGCGCTCGAAGATGCCGGCCGCGCCCTGGCCCGTGCCCACGCACATGGTCACCATGCCGTACTTCAGGTTGTGGCGGCGCAGCGCATGCACCACGGTGGCGGCGCGTATGGCACCGGTAGCGCCCAGCGGATGCCCCAGGGCGATGGCGCCGCCCATGGGGTTGACCCTGGCCGGGTCCAGGCCCAGGGTGTTCACCACTGCGAGCGACTGCGCAGCGAAGGCCTCGTTGAGCTCGTACCAGCCGATGTCCTGGCTCTGCAGGCCCGCGTAGCGCAGCGCGGCGGGAATGGCCTCGATGGGGCCTATGCCCATGATCTCGGGCGGCACGCCGCGCGCGGCGTAGCTCACGAAGCGCGCCAGCGGCGCGAGGCCGAACTGCTTGACGGCCTTCTCGCTGGCCAGGATCAGCGCGCCCGCGCCATCGCTGGTCTGCGAGCTGTTGCCCGCCGTGACGCTGCCGCGCGCGGCGAACACGGGCTTGAGCTTCGCCAGCGCTTCGAGCGTGGTGTCGGGGCGCGGGCCTTCGTCCAGATTCACGGTGCGCTTCTTCGCCACGACCTCGCCAGTGGCGAGGTTGGGCGAGCGCTCCACGATCTCGAACGGCGTGATCTCGTCGCTGAACTCGCCGGCCTGCTGCGCCTTGACGGCGCGCAGGTGCGATTCCAGCGCGAAGGCGTCCTGCGCCTCGCGCGACACCTTCCACTGCTGCGCCACCTTCTCGGCGGTCAGGCCCATGCCGTAGGCGATGCCCACGTTCTCGTCGCGCGCGAACACCTCGGGGTTGAACGAGGGCTTGTTGCCGCCCATGGGCACCAGGCTCATGGATTCGGCTCCGCCGGCGATCAGCACGTCGGCCTCACCCACGCGGATGCGGTCTGCCGCCATCTGGATCGCCGTCACGCCCGAGGCGCAGAAGCGGTTCACCGTCACGCCGCCCACGGGATGGTCGAAGACCAGGCCCATGGCGATGCGCGCCATGTTCATGCCCTGCTCGCCCTCGGGGAAGGAGCAGCCGATGATGGAGTCCTCGATGGCCTTCGGGTCCAGCGTGGGCACCTGGGCCATGGCGCCACGGATGGCGGCCACCAGCAGGTCGTCGGGGCGGGTGTTCCTGAAATAGCCGCGGCCCGAACGGCCGATGGGCGTGCGCGTGGCGGCAACGATGTAGGCGTCCTGCACTTGTTTCATGGTGAATGTCCTTCTCAGTTTTCCGAAGCGCTTACGCGCTGCCCCTGGCGCATGCAACTGGCGCGCCCCATGCCAGCAGACGCCGTGGAGCTGGCTTTGCCAGGCCACCGGCGGCGCCCCCTCTTCCCGCAGGAGAAGGGGAAAGGCGCGAAGCGACTCAGGGGGATGGTCATTAGTTGCGCACGGGCTTGCCGGTATTGAGCATGCCCAGGATGCGCTCATGCGTCTTGGGCTGGCCGATCAGGTGGCAGAACGCCTTGCGCTCGAGCTGCATCAGGTATTCCTCGCTCACCAGCGCGCCCGCGTCCACGTCGCCGCCGCAGACCACCTCGGCGATCATGCTGGCGATCTTGAAGTCGTAGGCGCTGATGAAGCCGCCGTCGCGCATGTTCACGAGCTGCGCCTTGATGGTGGCGATGGCATTGCGGCCGGCCACGGGGAACAGGCGCTTCAGGGGCGCGCGCCAGCCGCTGGCGGCCATGGACCTGGCCTCGTTGATGGCGACGAAGAGCAGCTCGTCCTTGTGCGGCACGATGATGTCGCTGTCCAGCAGGTAGCCGAGCTTGCACGACTCGATGGCGCTCGTGCCCACCTTGGCCATGGCCGCAGCCGTGAAGCCTTCGGTCAGGAAGGGCAGGATGTCCTTGCCGGTGCTTCTGGCGGCGTTCTCGGCGGCGCGGCGGGCGATGTAGGTCAGGCCGCCGGCGCCGGGCACCAGGCCCACGCCCACTTCCACCAGGCCAATGTAGCTCTCCATGTGCGCCACGCGGCGCGCGGAGTGCACGGCCAGCTCGCAGCCGCCGCCCAGGGCCATGCCGTGGATGGCCGAGACCACCGGCACCTGCGCGTAGCGGATGCGCAGCATCAGGTTCTGCAGCTCTGCCTCGATGCTGTCGATGGCGTCGGCGCCGCCGACCACGAAGGCGGGCATGGTGGCCTCCAGGTCCGCGCCCACCGAGAACGGCGCGTCGCCGGACCAGATCACCATGGCCTGGTATTCCTGCTCGGCCAGCTCCACGGCCTCCATCAGGCCCTCCATGACCTCGGGGCTGATGGCGTGCATCTTGTTCTTGATGCTGGCGATCAGCACCTGGCCGTCCAGCGTCCAGGTGCGCAGCGCCTTCGATTCGGCGATCGTCGTGCCGGCCGTCTGCCAGTCGGGCAGGCTGGCCTCGCCCAGCAGTTTCTCGGGGAAAAGCTGTCTTTCGTAGACGGGCAGTACACGGCGCGCCACGAATTTCTTCAGTGCCGGGCTCCAGGAGCCTTGCGCCGTATGCACGCCGCCGGCCTCGGCCACCGGGCCTTCGAACACCCACTGGGGCAGCGGCGCGCTGCACAGCGCCTTGCCGGCGTCAATGTCCTCCTGCACCATCTTCGCCACTTCGAGCCAGCCGGCCTCCTGCCACAGCTCGAACGGGCCCTGCTTCATGCCGAAGCCCCAGCGCATGGCCTGGTCCACGTCGCGCGCGCACTCGGCAATCGATTCCAGGTGGATGGCGGCGTAGTGGAAGCTGTTGCGCAGGATGGCCCACAGGAAGCGGCCGGGTGCGCCCTCGGCGTTGCGCAGCAGCTTCAGGCGCTCGGCCGCGGGCCTCTTGAGCATGCGGCCATAGACGTCGTCGGCCTTCTGGCCGGCGGGCACGTAGTCTTCGCTGTCCAGTTCAAAGCGCAGGATGTCGCGCCCCGCCTTCTTGTAGAAGCCGGCCTTGGACTTCTGCCCCAGGTTGCCCAGCGCTATCAGCTTTTGCAGCACGGCGGGCGTGCCGAAGCTGCCGTAGAACGGGTCGGTCTCCAGGCTCAGGTTGTCCTGCAGCGTCTTGATGACATGGGCCATGGTGTCCAGGCCCACCACGTCGGCGGTGCGGAAGGTGCCGCTGGAGGCGCGGCCCAGCTTCTTGCCCGTGAGGTCGTCCACCACGTCGTAGGTCAGGCCGAAGTTCTCCACCTCCTTCATCGTGGACAGCATGCCGGCGATGCCGATGCGGTTGGCGATGAAGTTGGGCGTGTCGCGGGCAGCGACCACGCCCTTGCCCAGGCCGCTGGTGACGAAGGCTTCGAGCTGGTCGATCACGCGCGCCTCGGTGGCGGGCGTGGCGATCAGTTCCACCAGCGGCATGTAGCGCGGCGGATTGAAGAAGTGGATGCCGCAGAAGCGGTGGCGCAAGGCCTCGGGCAGCGCCTCGGACAGTTTCGTGATCGACAGGCCCGAGGTGTTGCTCGCCAGCAGCGCGTGCGCGGCCACGTGGGGGGCGATCTTCGTGTAGAGGTCCAGCTTCCAGTCCATGCGCTCGGCAATCGCCTCGATCACCAGGTCGCAGTCCTTGAGCAGCCCCATGTGCTCTTCGTAGTTGGCCGGCTGGATCAGGTCGGCATCCTCGGCCACGCCGATCGGCGAGGGCTTGAGCTTCTTCAGGTTGGCGATGGCCTTCTCGGCGATGGCGCTCTTGGAGCCCTCCTTCGCGGGCAGGTCGAACAACACCACCGGCACTTTCACGTTGACGAGGTGGGCCGCGATCTGCGCGCCCATCACGCCCGCGCCGAGCACGGCGACTTTTCTCACATTGAATCGGGACATGGTTGTTTCGGTGTTCAGGGGTTATTCCACGCGCTGCCAGGTCTGGGTGCGCCAAAACGGGCCGAGGTAGCCGCGCACCTCCAGCTTCTTGCCGCCGTCCACGGGCGTAAGGCTGGCGCGGTAGTCCTTGCCGTTCTCGGGGTCGAGGATCCTGCCGCCCTCCCAGACGTCCTTGCCCTCGTCCTTCTTGCCGCCGCGGATGATCTCCAGGCCCACGATGGGCTGGCCCTTGCGGTCGTCCTGGCATTCGGTGCAGGTGGGCTTGGCGTCCTTGCGCAGCGTTTTCTCGATGCGCCCGCTCAGGGCGCCGGCGTTGTCGGTGACGCGGATCTCGGCCTTGGGCTCGCCAGTCTTGTCATCGATGCTGCGCCACAGGCCCAGGGGGTTCATCTGGGCCAGGGCGGGAGCGGTGATTGCCATCAAAACGATAGCTGCTAGCGCTTGTTTCATAAGGGCTCCATGGCAAAAATGCTGAAAATTCACTCTTTCCCCCCTCCGGGGGAAGGAGGGCTCAGGCCAGCGCCGCGTCCGTGTCCATCAGCACCTTGGCGCCGGCACGGGCCGTGCGCATCAGCGTGGCCGTCTCGGGGAACAGCTTGGCGAAGTAGAAGCGCGCCGTCTGCAGCTTGGCCACGTAGAACGGATCCTGGCTGCCCGCCGCGATGGCGCGCAGCGACACCTGGGCCATGCGTGCAAACAGGTAGCCGAACACCAGGTGGCCCGCCACGCGCAGGTAGTCCACGGCGGCGGCGCCCACCTCGTCGGGGTTCTGCATGCCCTTGAAGCCGATCTCGGTGGTGAACTTCGTCATCTGCTCGCCCAGAACCGCGATGGGGTTGATGAACTCGGCCATCCTCTCGTTCACGCCCTCCTCGACCACCAGCTGGCCGACGAGCTTGCCGAATTTCTTCAGCGTCGCGCCCTGGTTGCCCAGCACCTTGCGGCCCAGCAGGTCCAGCGACTGCACGGTGTTCGTGCCCTCGTAGATCATGTTGATGCGGTTGTCGCGCACGAACTGCTCCATGCCCCATTCCTTGATGAAGCCATGGCCGCCGAAGACCTGCATGCAGGCGTTGGTGCTGATGTGGCCGTTGTCGGTGATGAAGGCCTTGACGATGGGGGTGAGCAGCGCCACGAGCTCGTCGCAGTCCTTGCGCACCTTCTCGTCGGGATGGTGGTGCGCCTTGTCCAGCAGCAGCGTGCAGTAGATCTGCAGCGCGCGCGCGCCTTCGGCGTAGGCCTTGGCGGTCAGCAGCATCTTGCGCACGTCGGGGTGCACGATGATGGGGTCGGCTTCCTTGTCCTTGGCCTTCACGCCCGAGAGGCTGCGCATCTGCAGGCGGTCCTTGGCATAGGCCAGCGCGTTCTGGAAGGCCACCTCGGTCAGGCCCAGCGACTGGTTGCCCACGCCCAGGCGCGCGGCGTTCATCATCACGAACATGGCGGCCAGGCCCTTGTTCGGCTCGCCCACCATGGTGCCCACCGCGCCGTCGATGGCGATCTGCGCCGTGGCGTTGCCGTGGATGCCCATCTTGTGCTCCAGGCCCGTGCAGTAGATGGGGTTGCGCGCGCCCAGCGAACCGTCGGCGTTCACGTGGAACTTGGGCACGACGAACAGGCTGATGCCCTTGCTTCCCTTGGGCGCGTCGGGCAGGCGGGCCAGCACCAGGTGGATGATGTTGGCGGCCACGTCGTGCTCGCCCGCGCTGATGAAGATCTTGTTGCCGGTGATCCTGTAGGTGCCGTCGGCCTGGGGCTCGGCCTTGGTGCGCAGCAGGCCCAGGTCAGTGCCGCAGTGGGGCTCGGTCAGGCACATGGTGCCGGTCCACTCGCCGCTCACCAGCTTGGGCAGGTAGGTCTTCTTCTGCGCGTCGGTGCCGTGGGCCAGCAGCGCCTCGTAGGCGCCGTGCGACAGGCCGGGGTACATGGTCCAGGCCTGGTTGGCGCTGTTGAGCATTTCGTACAGGCACTGGTTGACCACGTGCGGCAGGCCCTGGCCGCCGTATTCGGGATCGCACGACAGCGCGGCCCAGCCGCCTTCCACGTACTTCGCATAGGCCTCCTTGAAGCCTTTGGGCGTGGTGACCTCGTGGGTCTGCTGGTCGAGCGTGCAGCCCTCGGTATCGCCGCTGACGTTCAGCGGGAAGGTGACCTCGGCGGCGAACTTGCCCGCCTCCTCCAGCACCGCGTTGATGGTGTCGGCATCCACGTCGGCATGGCGGGGCATGGCCTTGAATGCGTCGCTGACCTGGAAGACCTCATGCAGCACGAATTGCATGTCGCGCAGCGGCGGGTTGTAGGTAGGCATCGGGGGTCTCCTGTGGAGTGATGTGGAAAAAGAAAGCGTGCGGTATTCAGCAGCCGCCCGTGGACGGCCTGTCGGCGCGGTAGCGCGCCAGAATGTTGTCGAAGCCCGTGTTGGCGCGCGCCATGGAGCCGGGCGCGCGCAAGAAGCGCGCCTCGTAGTGCAACGCCAGGATCAGGCCATGGATCTCGAACAGCATCTGCTCCTCGCTCACGTCGGGGCGTATCTCGCCGCACTCCTTGCACTGAGCAATGGCGCGCTTCATGGCGGCCTGCCAGGTCAGCACCGAATTGGCCAGCGCGTCGCGCACCGGGCCCGTGCGGTCGTCGAACTCCACGGCGCCGCTGATGTAGATGCAGCCCGAGTCGAGCTCGATCGAGGTGCGCTTCATCCAGTTGTCGAACATCGCGCGCAGCCGCGCAATGCCGCGCGGCGCCTCCATGGCGGGGTAGAACACCTCCTGCTCGAAGCGCTGGTGGTACTCGCGGATCACCGAGATCTGCAGTTCCTCGCGCGAGCCGAAATGCGCGAACACGCCCGACTTGCTCATGCCCGTCACATCGGCCAGCGCGCCGATGGACAGGCCCTCCAGCCCGATGTGCGTGGCCAGCCCCAGGGCCGCGTCCACGATGGCGGCCTTGGTCTGCCGCCCCTTGTGCAGCGCCCTGCCTTCACGGCGGGGCGCACGGGTGGTTTTGGGTGAGGAGGTCGATGCCGGCATGGAGCGCAATAAAACGAACGATCGTTCTATTTTGCACGAAGCAAATGGGCAATGCCAGTCTTTCCGCGGGCGCGGAACGCACGTCGGGGGTAAACCCCTAGCCTAGACCAACCTCGCCAGCAGGAACTGGCGAATACAGACAGGATTTACAGCAGCAGTGCCAGGGTGGCGTCCAGGTGCTCCGTGGGCAGGCGGCGAAAACCCGAGCGCGCATAGCGCTGCAGGCGCCCGCGAATCAGGTCGCACAGCGCCGCGGCACGCACCTGCGCCTGCACCGTGGGGGCTGCCGCGCCATCGGCCTCGGCCGCGGGCCGCAGGCATTGGCGCAGCGTGGCCTCCACCTTGTCGAAGAACAGGTTCATGCGCTGCTGCAGGCGCTCGTTTTCGAACACCAGTGCATCGCCCACCATCACGCGCACCATGCCGGGGTTGCGCTCGCCAAACTGCAACATCATGGCGACGATGTGCGCCGCGCGCTGGGCACCGCCGGACTCGCCCGGATGCTCCACGATCTGGCGCACCAGCGTGAAGACGCTGTTCTCGATGAAGTCGATCAGCCCCTCGAACATCTGCGCCTTGCTGGCGAAGTGGCGATACAGCGCCGCCTCGCTCACCCCCAGCTGGCGCGCCAGCGCGGCCGTGGTGATGCGCTCGGCACCCGGCTGCTCCAGCATGGCCGCCAGCGCATGCAGGATCTGCTCGCGCCGCTCGCCAGGCCGCAGGCAGCGGCGTGGCGCGGGCGCGTCGCCGGGCGTGGAAGGGTCAGGCGTAGCGGACGAGAAATCAGACATATCGCAACAAATGTATGCAATTGATTCTCGCACACCGTGGCGACGGGCTTACCAGGGTAATCGACAACCGTGGCAAGCGCGCAACCATTTATCGGGGTCAGATTCCAATTTCCCGGAGGAAATTGGAATCTGACCCCGATAAATGTGACCCCGATAAATGCGATAAATGCCTCAGCCGTGCCAGCTGTCCCGCAGGCTTCGCGAGAAAGCCTCAGTGGCTGCGGATCATGGTGCCGTAGGCCTGGTCCGTCAGTATCTCCAGCAGCATGGAATGGGGCACCCGGCCGTCGACCACGTGCACCGCGTTCACGCCCGCCTTCGCCGCGTCGATCGCGCCGGCGAGCTTGGGCAGCATGCCGCCGGAGATCGTCCCGTCGGCAATCAACACGTCGATCTGCTGCGGCGTCAGTTCGGTCAGCAGCTGTCCCGCCTTGTCGAGCACGCCTGGAATGTTGGTCAGCATCACCAACTTCTCCGCCTGCAGCACCGTGGCCAGCCTGCTGGCCACCACGTCGGCGTTGATGTTGTAGCTTTCGTTCTCCTCGCCGAAGCCGATGGGGCTGATGACAGGGATGAAGGCATCGTCCTGCAGCGCCTTGACCACGCTGGGGTCGATGGCCACGATGTCACCTACCTGGCCCACGTCGTATTCGATGCTCGGATCCTTGTTGTCCAGCATCTTGAGCTTCTTGGCCCGGATCATGCCGCCATCGCGCCCCGTCAGGCCCACGGCCTTGCCGCCCGCGTGGTGGATCAGGCCCACGATGTCCTGCTGCACCTCGCCGGCCAGCACCCACTCGACCACCTCCATGGTCTCGGCGTCCGTCACGCGCATGCCCTGGATGAATTCGCCCTTCTTGCCCAGGCGGTTCAGGGCCTGCTCGATCTGCGGACCGCCGCCGTGCACCACCACCGGATTGATGCCCACCAGCTTGAGCAGCACCACATCCTCGGCGAAGTCCTGCTGCAGTTCCGGGTCGGTCATGGCGTTGCCGCCGTACTTGATGACCATGGTCTTGCCGTGGAACTTGCGGATGTAGGGCAGCGCCTGGGCCAGGATTTCGGCCTTGTCGCGGGGGGCGATGGAAAGTAGATCGGTCATGGCAAAAATGGTCCAGCGAAAGCACAGAACAGATGGCCGCGATTGTGCCGCAGCCGGCACCCCTCACGGCTGCAGCCAGCCCGGCACCTTGAAGCGGATGATGGCCAGATACGCCACCACGTAGGCCACCATGAACAGCAGGCAGAACCCTATCAGCACCGGCGTATAGCTCCAGAACAGTACCGCCGGAACCACCGTGAGCAGCGTGAACGCCCAAAGATAGGGAGAAGTGCGATTGTTGCGCTTGAGCATGCGCCTGGCTGCGTCGCCATGCAGCACGCGGCGCACTATGCGCCGGTAAATCAGCTGGTGAAAATGCAGCGCATCGGCCACGCCCGGCGACACGCCACGCACCAGCTTGCGGTACATGGAAAACACCGTTTCCCACACGGGATAGATCAGCAGCAGCATGGGAAACCAGGGCGACACCTGGGGATTGCGCTGCACCAGGCTCAGGCTGGCCAGTGCAATCACCACACCCCAGATATAGGCTCCGCCATCGCCCGCAAACAGCATGCCGCGCGGGTAATTCCATACCAGAAACCCCCCCGTTGCCGCTGCCGTGGATACCAGCACCGCCGCCAGCCCTCGGTCGCCCACCTGTAGCGCCACGTGGGCCAGCGCCAGGCAGACGATGATGGCTACCATGCCGGCGAGCCCGTTGTAACCGTCGATGATGTTGAAGGCATGAGGCAGGCCCGTCACCGCCAGCAGCGCAATCCCCACGCCCAGCCAGGGCGCAGCCGCCAGCAGCGCATCCAACCAGGGCAGATCCAGCCGTGGAAGCTGCAGGCCCAGCATGCTCACGGCCAACACCGCCGTCAGCAGAGACAAAAGCAGGCGAAAGCGTGGCGCCAGGCGCTGAGTCACGTCCTCCACCATCCCACCCACCACGGCCGGCATCAGCGCAAGCATCCACCACAGTACCCAACTGCCCAGGCGCAGCGAAGAGGGATCGCCCAGCGCCGTCGTCAAACGCCCCAGCCCCCAGCTCAACGCTATGCCCACCAGCATGGCCAGTCCACCCAGGCGCGGCACATCGCCGTAATGGAAACGCTGAGGCATCGCGTGCCCATAGTTGCCTGCATGGTCCTGCGCCCAGCGCAGCACACCCGCAGCAGCCAGCACGGAACCCAGAAAAGCAACGACGGAAAGCCAGATCATGAAGGCCCGATGGTAGCCGCCCCGATACCTGCCCTATCGCATCAGCGTGTGGTACAGGCGCATGACCCTGTCCACATACAGCCGCGTCTCGGGGTAGGGCGGGATGCGCCTGCCATGCTTGACGACGGCGCCCTCGCCCGCGTTGTAGGCTGCCAGGGCCAACTCCTTGTCGCCATCGAACATGCGCAGCAGATCCGCCAGGTAGCGGCTACCCACCTGGACATTGAGCTTGGGCTCCATCACCGCGTGCCGGCCATCCGTGCCGGAACGCCCCGCCACCCCATAGCGCTCCGCCGTGGCCGGCATGACCTGCATCAGACCCAGGGCACCCTTGCGCGACACCGCATCGGCGTTGAAGCCCGACTCCGCCGCCGCCACGGCGATGACCAGCGCGGGTTCCAACGCCTGCGCGCGCGCCGCCTCCTCCAACAGCGGCTGTGCCGCCGCATATCCAGGTAACTTGGCCGCCTGGGTGCCGCCCGGCTTAGACTGCACTCCGGGCGCGGTGGAGCCTACGCCCTCGAGCCAGATCACGCCACGCGGCGCCGGAGGCGGCACGTTGCCCATGTGCGTCACGCCATCGCGGTCCACGAATTGCCAAACGGCCTGCGCCTGTGCAGCAGCCAACAAAGTCCCTGCGAGCAGCACCAGCGTGCAGGCGAAGCGCACCATCTTCATAGTCCGTTGCACCATGTCAATCCACACCCAACCGTCGAGCCAGGCGCGCGCGCCAGGAATGCCCAGCCACGGCAGCACGCTCATGGGCCAAGGTCTCTTGCGCGTCCTGGCAGGACTGCTCCAGCGCTGCCTTGTCGGCCGCCAGCTGTTGCACCTGCTGACGCAGCGAATCCCTCTCCTGCTCAAACTGCGCGATCAGCTGCCGGGCCTCGGCAAAGGCCTTCTGGTGCTCCAACAACGAGGCATGTTCCGCCGCATGCGTCAGTTGCAGCGCCTGCAGCTGGGCACGCAGCTGACTGGCCTCGGCGCGCACCTGCACCGTTTCCCAGTCGCGCGAGTCGCGCGCGGGCGCCGCCACCACCATCCACTGGTACACATCGAAATCAGCCCAACCCATGAGCAAATGCTGGCGCCAAGCATCGGGCATGGCCTCCCAGTACCAGGCAAATTCGCTCTGCGCCACGGGGACCCGGTTGGCCTCCCAAGCGAGCGGCACCCAGCCGCAGTCCATCAACAGCTGCTCTATGCTGCGCCGGGTGAAGAAACGCAGGTGGGTGCGGTCGAGCAACCCCTTGTCCGCATAGTCGAACACGCCAGCACGCAAGGCCGCCACCACGCCGGCATAGGCGATATTGGGCAGCGAGACGACCAGGCTGCCCATGGGCTGCAGCAACCCGGCAAGCGCCTTGAGCACCTGCTCGGGCGAGCGCAAATGCTCCAGCACGTCACAGGCCAGGATGGCATCGAAGCGCCGCCCCTGCAGCGCATCCAGCCAGGCCAGGCCATCCAGGTCCGCCTCCACAGCCTGCACACCCAGGGGCTGCAACGCCTGCAGCGCAGCGGGGTCATTCTCCACCACTGTGACCGCTTGCCCCCGCGCGCGCAGCACCTGCGTCATGGCCCCCGGGCCAGGACCCAGTTCGAGCACCGAAGCCCCGCTCGGCACCCGGCGCAGGAGCCGCGCGGCCCAGGCATCGCCCTCGGGGTCGAAGGCGTAGTCGTAGCGCTCTATGTCAGACATTACTCTCCCCCCACTCGTGCGGCTGGCTGCCACATCTGGTCCCACAAACCCCAATGCCACCAGGCCCAGGGGCGCTCTCGCACATCCCTGTCCAGGCGCTGGATCACGGCATCTATGGCAACCTGCGGGCTGCCGGACAACGCTTCCACCACCACCACCATTCTGTCCGGGGCCAGGCTGCGCGTGCAGGCATGCAGCAGGGCCGCCCCGGTGGATTCGGCCAGGCGCTCGATACCCGTGGGCAAACGCAGGTATCCACCCAGGAACGCATGGTCGCGCATGCGCGCAAAGTCTGGGCTCCAGGCATCGGCCAGAATCACCCAGCCCTGACCCTTGCGCAGGCCTTCGTGCACCGGGCGCAAGGGCTCACTCGATGTACGCCACTGCCCCCCCGTAATCTGCGTCGTGGCGGCGATCTTCCTCACCAGAAAAGCGCGCTGCGCCTCACCCAGGCCCGGATTGTCCACGACAGGCATGGTCAGGATGTTCAGCGCCACCCCCCTGCGCCCCAGGGCGATCACCGCAGTGAGCAGGCGGTCGTAGTGGTTGAGCACGAGGATGAATCCCTGTCCGCGTTGCTGCAAGGCCTGCACATGCTCCCAGCCCTGCAGCGCGACACCCGGCCCACCCGGCTCGCCCAGGCGATGCAAGGCCGCGGCGTCCAGCATTTCCGTGGCCAGCATGTCCAGATGCGCACGCGCCCATTGCCGGTGCTGCTCCCCGGTCGCTCCGGGGAACACCTGGCTGAACCGCTGCTGCAAAAACCGTTCGGTTGCACGCCGCACGGCTGGCGCGTCACGGCCCAGCCTATGTACGAGCCGCCAGGGCAAGGTGGAGGGCAGGCGGCCCAGTGCGGGGAACGCCCAGTCCAGGCGCCAGTCGCGGCTCATTGCACCTGCAGCCATTCATGCTCCAGCCAAACCAGACCGAACTCACGGTGTTTCTGGTTGAGCACCGTGAAAGGCTGGATCAATTCCGCCATGTCGAGCACCTGCAGACCGGAATCGTCCAGCGTGTACACGCTCCACAGGTATTCACCCGACAGCAACGGCAGGCGGGGAAACCGCACGCGCACCCGATGCTGACCCACCCCGCGCATGGGAGGCCTGGAGCCGAGGAACTGGGTGCTGCTGCCGAACACGTTGTCCTTGTCCGGCCGCACGATGGCAAACCCCACATGGAACGGGGCGTCGCCATAGGACTCCACCTCGATCTCCAGGGTCAGGTCCTGGAACGAATCCACCTGCGCAGGGTTGATTCCGTCGGCAGTCTCGATGCCTACGCGCATGATCTTCACCGGCACCGATGCGTGCGCTGACGGAGCTGCAGCCGTCTGCGTCGGCGCTGCCGCGGCATCCGGCGCATCGGTACGCAGATGGGCGTAGCGCCGCCGCTCATGCGCCTCGTAGGCCGTAACCACGTCCTCGGTATGGCCGATCGCCTCTATGCGTCCGCCATGGATCCAGGCCGCGCGCTGGCACAGGCTGCGCACCTGGTACAGGTTGTGCGAGCAAAACAGCACCGTCGCGCCGCGCTCGCGCAGTTCCAGGATGCGGTTCAGGCTCTTTTTCTGGAAGTGCAGGTCGCCGACTGACAGCGCCTCATCCACGATCAGCACCTCCGGCTCGATGGCCGTCGCCGCCGCGAACGCCAGGCGCATGAACATGCCCGACGAATAGGTCTTCACGGGCCGCTGCAGGGTTTCGGCGGAAAGCTCGGAGAACTCCGTCGCCCGCGCCGCGAAATCCTCCAGCGCCGTCCCCTCCAGGCCATGCAGCGCAGCCATGAAGCGGATGTTGTCCTGCCCCGACTCCTCGGGGTGAAAGCCTGCCCCGAGCTCCAGCAGCGCCGCCACTCGTCCCTGGCGCGCGACCTCGCCCCGCGTAGGGCGGATGGTGCCGGCCGCGATCTTCAGCAAGGTACTCTTACCCGCGCCGTTCTCGCCGATCAGACCAAAAGTCTCGCCCGGCCGCACCTCGAAGTCGATGCCCGCCAGCGCCACGTGCACGCGGTGGCGCTGGCGTCCGGTCGCCCACTCCCACAGCCTGTCCTGCGGGCGTGCATACACCGCATAGTGCTTTTCTATGTTCTTGAACGCGATGGCCATTACAGCGCCTCACCCAGTGCTGCCTTCATCGAGCGGAAGAACCACCAGCCCCCGCCACCCAGCAGCAGCGTCCAGGCGAGCAGCGCCCACAGCGTGCCCCCAGGCATGGCCATGCCCAGCGCCGCCCACTCCACAGCCAGCACCAGGCAGGCCACCGGATTGAGCAGATACCAGGCATGAAAGCGCTCGGGCACCTGAGCCAGCGGATAGACCACCGGCGTCAGGTAAAACCACAGCTGCAGCGCAAAGGCCACGATCGAGCCCACGTCGCGCCACAGGAAATGCGCCATGCTCAAGAGCAGCGTCAGGCCGAACGTCAACGCCACCTGCGCCAGCACCAGCAACGGCAGCCAGGCCCAGGTGGTCCGCAGCGGCGCCCCCTGTGTGAAGCTGAGCACCAGGAACAAGGCGTAGCCTATGGCCATCACCAACAGGCTGCCCCCGACGGCTACCGCAGGCAGAATCTCGGCCGGCATGGGTTGCTTGCGCAAAAAATCCTCGTAGGCAGCCAGGCAGCCCACGCCCCTGCCTATGGCATCCGTGAACGGCAGCCACACGGCCAAGCCCGCCAGCAGGTGCAGCAGGTAGCCGTTGGCCAAGTCCAGCCCCGGTACGCGCACCGCCAGCACCATGCCAAAAAGCACGTAGAAGATCGCCAGCGTGGCCAGTGGCTGCACGAAGGCCCAGGCCAGGCCCAGGATGGAGCCCGCATAACGCGTCTTGAACTCGCGCAGCATCCAGTAGCGCCACAACACCCAGGCGTGCTGCGCGCGTCCCGACGGCGCCTGCTGCAAGGCCCCTCGCCGATTACCGCTCACGCCCATGGACACCTCGCCAGCGCCCTGTCCGATCCGGTTCCACATGGCCGCTGCCAACGCCTCGTCGCTCGCATCATCACACCGTTTCTTCGGCCACCACGGACAACAGCTTGCGCGCCTCCAGGAGCCCCTGCTCGAAAGCCTCTGCCGACGCCTTCCAGTGCTGGTGGCACGCAAACTCCTGGGCTCGCCTGCACAGAGCCTGGCGCGCGGTGTCGTCCTGCAGCAAATGGCACAGCGCATCCGACAGAGCCTCCAGCGTGGGGTCGGTCAGCAACGCCACATCGTCATTGAGCAGCCACTCGACACAGTCGCCACGATTGGAGACCACGGCGCAGCCCGCGGCCATCACCTCCAGCGGCATCAACGACAGGTTGGTCAACGACAGCACCAGCGCCGCATCGCACTGGCTGAACACATCGGCCAACTCCTCGGGCGAGATGACGCCTGCCGCCAGATGGGGAAACGGAATGTGGTAGTCGCTCACGTCCCAGCCAGCCAGTATGAACTGGACATCCGGCAATCTGCGCGAGACGGCCTCCAGCACCAGCAGGCCGAACTCGAAGGCGCGCCGCGGCGTGGGCGGACGCGCATAGAAAAACACGCGCTTGATATGCGGTTCGCGCCGTGGGCGCTGACGGTACAGGTCGTGATCCACGCCGAAGCTGATGGGATGCGTCAGCATGCCGTAGTCAGCCCGCAGCTTGCGCGCCAGCCAGCCCCCGGCAGTGATGCCGAAGAAGCCGAAATGGTAGGTGTTGTCCGCCAGCACCGACTCGGTCCCGGTCGGGTAGAAACTCGGCTCGAAATCCTGCACGAAGTACAGCTTCCTGGCAGGCCCGGCGACCGCACGCACCGGATAGGCCGTCTGCCAGCCGGTGGCAATGACGAACTCGCTGCTGGGCAGCCCGTCGAAACCCATGAAAACCCGGGCCTGTAGGGGAAAGAAATGCTCGCAGATATCATGGCGCGCGGACTCGGCCGTGGCGTGGACCGTGGGGCTCACGATCACGATGCCCGACTCCCAGCCCATGCGCTCCAGATGCCAGATGGTGCGAAAAATGGTCTGATGCCCACCCGATCCGATATTGAAATCCGGAATGAACCAAAGCAAGGTATTGGCACGCGCCGGCTGCGGTGCCAGTTGCACCCTGTCGACGCGCACGAAATCGTAGTGCGTAAATACATTGCGACTCTTCAGCGGTCCGCCAGGCCCGTGCTTGAGCCTCTGTCTGACCATGGACGCGGCACGCCGCACTCCATGGCGTCGCGTCAAATCCAACACTTGGCGCATACGCAGCCCGATCGATCCCAGCATAAATCCCCAAATACGTGATGTCTCAGAAACAAGGCGCCCGAGCCGAACTCGTCACGAACACGCTGCGGGCACCTAGGCGGAGCCGCCTCGCTGCAGCGCCTGATCGCGCGAAATGACGCCCAGCAACCAAGCCGGCAGACGCTGATACTGCGTGCCCAAAAACTGCCCCAAGGTTCGTGCCAACTCTATGCCAGCCATGTAAGCAGAGTGTTTCAGCCAGCCCCCGCCGCGCACGCCCGCCTGACGCAGCCAGCGCGCGTCGCGTCGCGCCAGCAGGGCCGCGCTGGCCAGCGCGCGCGCCAGGCTGCGCTGCATGTCGTAGCCGAAATCACGCTGGAACGAGCTTGCTTCGTCGAAATTGCGCTGCAGTGTCTCCCATACGCCGAAGTCGTGGGAGTGATAGACCGCCGCCTCGGGCACGAACGCCTTGGCATAACCGGCCTTGATGGCCGCCAGCATCCAGGTCTGATCCTCGGCAAACATCACATCTGGAAACGGCAGTTTCTCCCACACCGAACGTCGCAGGCAGGAATTGTTGTTCGAGAAGAAATGCAGCCACTGGCGGTAACCCACCTCGCGGTCGAAGCGCTCGCGGTCTTCCAGCCGCACCCGCGACAGTGCGCAGCCGAAACCCGCGAAATGCTCGGCCAGTTCGCGCTCAGTGACATGGCGCGCACCGGGGTGCGCGCGGTGCGGACCGAACGCGCCCGCCACGTCGGGCGCGCTGTCGCAGCCCTCGACCAGGTGACGCAACCAGTGCTCGTCGGCCGGCCGGGCGTCCTGCGTGATGAAGACCAGGAATTCGCCGCGCGACAGGCTGGCCAGGTAGTTGCGCGTTCGTCCATGGCCGAACTCGGCAGCGGGTATGGCCTCCACTCGTACGCCACGCTGGCGCGCGCATTCGACCGAGCCGTCGCTGGAGCCCGAATCCACGACGATGACCTCGAGCGGCCAAGGCGTGCTCTGCGCGAGCACAGCGTCGAGCACCTCGCCCAACAGGGCGCCGCCGTTCTTGACTGGGATGAGTACGGATGCTCTAGGAACCATCATGGAGTAAGACGCGCGACGCGTTTTTCGCGCACGTCAACACCAGAGCCGCGCCGAGAGAGCCGCAAAATTAAGATAGCTTTCAATTTTAGTGCGTTCCATCGGGCGCAACAACCTTGCCTCTTGCCACGGGCACGTGCCCACTCCAAACAACCGACCGAGGCCGCCGCGGGCGATGAAGGCTGCGCGGTCAGGATTGCAGCCCCTCGGCCTGCTGCGCCACGGCATACAGCCGTTGCAAGTCTTCGGGATATTCCTGCGGATTCATGAACGTGGAATCCCCCAGTACCTGGCCGTTGTAGAAATCCTTGAACACCTGCGTGATGCGCGCAGGAAAAAGTCCTGCATGCTCATTCCCCTTGAGGAAAACCGCCACGAAATCGCTCCAGACCGCCTCGTCCTGGCGGCTGACATAAGATTCCAGCACGCAGGCATCGACCCCGTTGCGCTGCGCCCAGGTCACCAGCGCCCTGCCACTGTCGGGATAGAAGCGCCAACAATCGACGGGATAGCGGTGAAACGTGCCATTGGACGGCGCATTGAGGTAAAACAGTCCCGGCGACTTGAGCACGCGCATGATTTCGAGAAACAGCACCCAAAACAGCTCGGAATGCTCGAAGCACGAACTGCTGACGACGACGTCGACCGAGGCATCCTCGAAAGGCAGGCGGTAAGGATCGTCGAGAACCACATCGACCCCCTTGCCCTGCACGAAATCCACGCCGATGAACTTCAAATGCGGCGGGCATACGCTGCGCAGCGAACCATTCACATCTTGCGCGCCGATATCGACCACCACTCCCTGCGCCAGTTTCGAGGCGTAAATATCAAAAAACAACTTGCCGTTGTTCATGGCACTGGGATGCATGCGTCGCTCTCTGAAACTTCAGGGAATTAATATCGTCAACCAGCCAATATCACTTGGCTTTGAAAAGACCACTCACGGCATTTTCGTCCACCTGTACACCGTATTTCTGGAACATGCGCTGCTGCACGTCGATACGCCCCTGCTCCCGGCAATAGCTCACCGCGCGCTTGGCGGCGACAGCGGACACATCCTTCCAAGGCACGACCTGGCTGGGCCGCTTGGCGGCGACCTGGAATAGATAGACGAAATCGCCGTCATTCACCGGCCCCACGATGTCGCCCTGGTTCGCATCACCCAGGGCGCGCAGGATCAGGTTCTCTTCACTCAGCATGACCCAGCCCAGGTCGCCCTGCGCATCGAGCTTGTAGGCCTGCTCTGCCCTACGAGCCACGTCCTCGAACTTCTGGCGCCCCTCGCCAATGGCTTGCACTTGGTTCATCAGCCACATACCAGCATGCTCGCCATCCATATTCTCGGTGGCAGGCAATATGACGCGGCTCAAGCGCACGGCGGTGGGCAGCGTGAATGCCTTCGGATTCTTGTCGTAGAAATCGCGCGCGGCGGCCTCGTCCTTTGGCGCTTCGCAAGGGGGGCTGATCCTGCCGAATACCGTGTGTGCGTAAATATCGTCGAAACGCCCGTCACCCTGCTCGCTGCGTGGCGGCACCCCCAGGCTTTGCCCTTCCAGCGCCAGCGCGCGGGCCAGGGCCATTTCCTGCACCACCGTCGTCACACCCGAGGCATTGCGCGCCACACCCTTAAGATCGATGCGGCGGCCTACGTACTGAGTTAGATCTCGTTCGGTGATGGTTTCGCCATTGCCCAAACGGGCCAGGACGGGGTTCTTCGCCTCCTGGGCAAAAGCCGTACCAAGTACCATACCCCCCGCCAGAAGCATGCTGCCAAGAATGCTGCTGCGAATCGATGTCATGACCATATCTTCAATATCTTCCATTGCTCGGTCTGGTGGCAGTTACGACCGGGGTTCAGCCTGATCCCAGAGGGGGCCGTAAATGACGTCCGCGCGTTTACCCGCGGAGTTGAGCACCAGGACATCCAGATGCCCATCGCCGTCAATGTCCTGCAACTGCAGCCTGGTGGAATAGCCACTGGTGCGCAACTCCCGCGTTTGCAGCACGCCACCCGCTTCGTCGAGGCGCTGCAGCGTCAGGCGCCTATCATCGCCCCAGATGACGAGGTCGTCGGCCAGGGGCGCGACGGAACTCGATCCCCTGGGATCGCCGGCGATCCATTGCAGTTCCCCGGTTTGCATCTGGATACGCGCGTTGCGCCCACCGGTCTCCAACGCCACGTACAGCCACAGGCCCGAGGGCGATGGCCGCGCCTGGCGCGGTATGGCGGTGAAACTGGCCAGCACCTGGGGCGCGGCATACCAGTCTGCGTTGGACACCGCCACGACCTTCTTGTCGTCCAGGCAGGCCACGGCGATGCCGCCCTGCGCCGACCAAGGCAGGCGCGCAACGCGGGTCGGGTGCCAAGGCGTCTCGCACCAAGTGGTCTTACGCACCTGGTCGGCCTGCGGCGGCTGCTCGTTCCAGTCCACCCAGGCGACCTGCCGGCCGCCATAGGGGGTGGCCAGCATGCGGTATTGGCCGGGCGGTGCCGGCAAAGCGATCACATCGCGCGGCTCAAAGCCAACCTTGACCTGTGCCAGCCGGGTCAGGCGATCGTCGCTGACCCGGAAGATGTCCAAGCTTTGGCTGTTCTCGACCGCGGCCACCAGCAGTTGCTGCGACAGCCAGGCCGCGGAATCGGGGTGGTAGGCCACGGGCTGGCGATCCAGCAGCGTGGCCGTGCGACCCTTCAGGCGCAGCAGCGACAGCTTGCTGTTTTCATGCTCCACGGCTCCCAGCAGGCAGTCCAACGCGGCGCAGAGCACCTGCCCGCCCCAAGCATCAGGCAGATCCAGGGTGATCGCCTGCGAAGTAGCCTCCTTGGGTGCGGCCTGCGCCGCCTCGGGTGCAGGAGCCACAGGAGCCATTTGGCAACCCAGTGCCAGCAGGACGGCAGCCACGCTCGCGAGACGACACGGCCACACATGCAATTGCTTCATGACACACTCCAAAAAATATAGCGCCTTGCGGCGCTATATGATGACCCATCTGGAAAAGACAGGCCTGATTTTTCAGACCACGGGCGACCTAAGCCACCCGTGGCAGAAAAATTAAGGAGCCTTGTGGAAACCCAGCACCGTTTGCACGGCACCAAAGGCAGGGGCGTCGATCACGCTGTACGAGAACACGCTGCCAGAAAGGCCGCCGCTAGAGGACATAGCGTTCGTAGTATTCCACTCGATGAAACCATCGGTGTAGTCTGTGGGACGGCCAGCAATGGTCGAGGGATCGAACCAATCCAGCTCTTCGAATGCCAAATCGAAGTTCACCGACTTGCGATCCTGCTTGTCGTTATAGATGTTGACGGTATGGCTACCCTTCTGGTCACCGGTGGACCAAACCACGATGTTGGTCTGGGCACCGTCTTGCAGGTAGTAGCGCATGTTCAGAACATGACCCACCGGAGCAGCACCAGCCACTGCCGTCAGAGAAGTGGCACCGAGAACCGTCAGGTCAGTGGCGGAAGCATCGAAAGTCAGGGGACCATCGATCACGGGGGTGTAGGCGACGTCCTTGCTGGCAATCTTCACCTGGAAGGCGTGGGCGGCGATTGCGCCAGTACCGGGGGCCACATCGGCGCAGGTAGCACCACCCACGGAGAACACCAGGTAGCCGCGCTTGCCCTCGAGGCCAACGCCCGACTTGTTGGCCCAGACGAAGGGCTCATAGTCCTTGTTGGTCATGGCGAAGCAGCCGTCGGTCACGTGCTTGGAGTTCTAATCGAAGAAAGTCCAGAACACAGCCTTGGCAGCGCCGCTCTGGTTCACCAGACCCACGGTGGTGGTGTCGCCAGCGCCGTTGTGGATCACGTTGGGAACCACGACGCCATTGCTGAACGTACCAGCGGTGTAAGCGTGTGCCACACCCACAGTCATTGCTGCTGCAGCAACCGCTGCCAGTGCAAATTTCTTCATGTTTAAGTCCTTAAAAATTGAAGGAAGCCTCCCCGACAACTGGGGTATGCAACCCATCCGCCACTTCGTTTGGGTTGTGGGGGATCTTAACTGCAGGATTTCGCGTTTTCAACAAAATCTGCACATAAAACAACATCAGTGTATGCAGATGTTAAAAAACAACAACCCATCATTGCCTACGTTCACCCGGGAAGGCGCTGCTGCGCGGCAGCACGTGGTACCAGAGGCCGTCGATGCGGCGCCATTGGTCCTGCGTATCGGCTTCCATGTTCTTTATGCGCAGCAGCGGCACGCCGTAGCGCATGCGCACATCAATCCGGGCCTCGTCGCCCTGCAGGCTGCGCACGCCCAGCACCTCGACGCTGTCGTAGACGATGCCGCCGCGCTTGACGTAGCCCTCCAGCGTCATGCTTTGGTCCTTGGATGCAGCCTCGTACTTCCATGCGTTGAGGGTGTCGTTCTTGCGCGACAGCTCCCAGTATTCGCGCGCGCGCTGCAATAGGGCCTCGCGGTCAGCCTGGGGCGAGGGGGTGCTGGCGCAGCCGGCCAGCGTGAGCATGACGGCGGCGGGCAGCGCCAGGGCCCACAGCAGGCGGCGGCGGTGGGTGTGCAAGGGTTTCATGGCTTCTCCTGACTAGTGGATTGGGCAGGCCCCGGCCGCAAATGGCTCAGAGCGCAAGGGTTGGCCTACTGCGGCTGCTCGGGCTTCAGGGGCACGGTGCCTGCGGGCTTGTTGGCCGTATCGGCCGGCACCAGCAGGCCCTGCAGCGACAGGGTGCGCATGCGGTCGCGCATTTCGGCGCTGGCGGCGCGCAGGGCATCGTCATCCTCCAGCGCGCGCGGGGTGAGCACGACCAGCAGCTCGGTGCGGGCGCTGGTCGTGGTGTCGGTGGAGAACAGGGCGCCGAGCACCGGCACGTCGCGCAGGCCAGGCACGCCGCTGTTGCCGGTGGACTGGTTTTCGCTCATGACGCCGCCGAGCACGATGGGGTCACCCGAGCGCACGGCGACGCGGCTCTGGATCTGGCGCGTGAGGAAACTGCGCTGGCCAGTAGGTTGGTCCACGTCGCCCACGTCGGTGACCTGCTGGTTGATGTCCAGCGTGATCAGGCCGCCGGCGTTGACCGAGGGCGTGACGCTGAGCATGACGCCCGTGTCCTTGTAGACGATGGACTCGGTGACCAGGTTGCCCGTGGTGACGGTGGTGGACTGCTTGATGGGCTGCTGCTTGCCCACGAGGATGGTGGCACTGTGGTTGTCGAGCACCAGCACCGAGGGGTTGGAGAGCACGCGCAGCTGTGAGTTGGCAGCCAGCGCGTTGAGCGTGGCGCGCACCGCGCCGGCCTTGTTGAGGATGGTGTAGGAGAAGCCCGGCTGCTGCGGGCCTATGTCGCCCGAATTGTTCATGTTAAGCAGGGCCTGGCCGGTGCGGCCGTTGCTCATGCTGTTCTGTATGAACCATTCGACGCCGTACTTGAGGTTGCCGGTGAGGCTGACCTCGACGATGCTGGCCTCGATGAGCACCTGGGTGGGGGCCTTGTCGAGTTCGCGCAAGGCCTGTTCGATGCGGCGGTATTCGGCACGCGGCGCACGGATGAGCAAGGCGTTGCGCTTGTCGTCGGCGACCACGCGCACATTGCCTTCGAGTTGCGACACCGTGGACAGCTGCGGGCCCGTGGCCGCGGCGCCCGCGGGCCGCGCCATGGAGCCTTGGCTGGTGCCAAGGCCCGGACCTGTGAGGCCACCCGCCTGTGCCATGCCGGTGGTGGCCGTGGATGTCATGGACGTCATGGACGTCGCCATGCCCGGCTGCACGCCCTGCGCGGACGTCGCGGCGCCGAATTGCGCGGGCGCGCTGCCCGCTGCCACGCCGGACCGGGCAGCAGCGGCACCCCCGCCTCCGAACAGGCCGTTGAGCATTTCGGCCAGATGCACGGCGGAGCCGTTCTGCACGGGGTAGACGAACAGGTGGGGTTCGAGCGTGTCGGTAGGCCGGTCGAGGCGGCGGATCCAGCTTTCGACCTGGGGCAGCAGGTGGCTGCGCGGCGTGACCACGACCAGGGCGTTCAGGCGCTCGACCGGGAACACGCGGATGAGCCCGCTCAAGGGGCCTGCGCCCGGCGCCGTGCCACCGGCGGCCGCAGCAGACTGTGCGCCAGCCCCCCCGCCAGGGGCGGCACCGGTAGCGCCGGAGGCCGCGCCGGCGCTGCCGCCATAGGGGTCGGCGGCCTTGTCGCCGCCCGCGCCGAGCATGGCCTGCAGGGCGTCGCGCACGACGTTGACGTTGGCGTTCTCGAGCACGAACACGCCCAGCGACATGCCGGCGAGGAAGTCCACGTCGAAGGCTTCGACCATTTCGAGCCAGCCGGCCAGCTGCGCCTTGCTGCCCTGCAGCACCAGCAGGTTGCGCAGACTGTCGACGTAGACGATCGCCTCGCGCGGCGCCAGCGGGGCCAGGATCTTGGCCATTTCGGCGGCGGCAATGTAGTTGAGCGGCACGATGACGGTGCCGCTGCCCGCCAGATCCTTGAACTTGGAGGCGCCCACGACGGGACGCGCGCCCACGGTGACGGCGCGCTTGGTAACGTGGTAGACACCGACGTTGTCGCGCACGATCGCCAGGTCGTGCGGCAGCAGCACGGTGTCGAGCACGTCGAGCACCTGGCTGCGCAGCAAGGGCTGGCTGGTGCGCAGGCTCACGACGGTGTCGCCGCCAGCGTCCACGGTGTAGTTGAGCTTTAGCAGGTCGCCCAGCAGGGCCTGGGCCAGGCCCGCGACGGAGACGTTCTCGAAATTGAGGCTGACGCGGTCGCCACGCGCGAGCACGGGGTCCTTGGGCGGCGCCAGGTCACGCTTGAACAGCTGGTCGTTGCCGGGGTAGAGCTTGGTGCCGGCAGCCTTGGCCTGCGGCGCGGGCTCGGGCTTGCCGGGTTGGTCCGCGTTGTCCGCCTGGTCGCCCTGGCCCTGCGGGGCCACGGTCTGCTCCTTGGCGCGCGCGAGCGGGGGCTGGGCAGGGTTCGCGTCCGCCGTAGCTCGGGCCGTGCCCGGCGTGCCATTCGTGCTGGCACAGCCTGCGGCGAGCAGGGCCAGTACGAGGAGGGATGGCCGAATGTTCATAGGGGATGGACTCCGTGTGTGCTGTGTCTCGTTCAGGGCCTGCCTGCGGCGGCGCGCGCGCGCTTGGGAGCGCCGCTGCCGGCCTCCAGGGGCCGCTCGACGCGCTGGGTGCCGTCCTCGCTCACGAACAGGGCCTTGCGGCCGTCGAAGGATTCAAGGCGCCAGGGTTTGGTGTCGGACGTGAGCTTGAGGGGACTGCCGTCAGGGCGCTGCAGCAGCGCGATGCGCTGCCTGCCCGATTCGAATACGGCCGTCAGGCGCGACTGGTTGATTTCCTGTTCCATGCCGCCTTTCTTGCCGTCGGCCTCGACCGGACGGCGCGAAGCCCACAGCGGCGGCCGCACCAGAGTCTCTCGGACCGTGGCGCGCACGGGCTGCGGCAGGGGCACGAGCTGGGGCAGTTCGGGCATGCGTGCCGGCGGAGGCTGCCAGAGGTCTTTTTCGGCGAGCCACCAGTAGGCGCCGGCAGCCAGCGCGGCGCCGGCCAGCAGGGGGGCAAAGTGCCATGGGCGGATCATGGCTGCCCCTTTTCCGGCGCCAGGGGCGCCGCCAGCTGCAGGGTGAGGCGGGCGGTCTGCGCCGCCCCCGGAGTGTTGGCGCCTTCGCGCGCGAGGCTGGCGGAGCGCACCCAGAACGGCGGCGTGCGCGCCTGCAGGTCCTGCATGAAACGCACGAGCCGGGGCCAGTCGCCGGTCAGGGTGGCCGTGAGGCGCACGCTGGCGAGCCGGCCTTCGGCGCCGGGCTCCAGCGCCACCTGGGACGACACCAGGGTGTTGCCCGAGGCGTTGATGAGTTCGCGTAGGCGCTGCTGCGCGTCGTTGGCGGCGTTCTCGCCGGCCGGGTGCAGCCAGGGCGCGACGGCCTGGCGCGCGGATTCGAGGCGCGAGGCGATCTCGGGGCCGGCGCCGACCAGGCCGTCGATGCGCTCGCTGCGCGCTTCGAGCAGCGACAAGCCGCTGTCGTAGCGGCTCCAGAGCGCGCGGTAGGCCAGCCCCGCGCCGGCCAGCAGGGCCAGCACGCACAGCAGCGCGGCGACCAGGGCCCGGCGTGTCCAGACGTTCATGGCTTGCCTCCTTCGGCTTGGGATGGGCGCCAGCGCATCTCGAAGGTGAAGCGCTCCTTGCCCAGCGCGTTGTCGCGCACGCTGGCGGCGGAGGCGCGCACCTCGACAAAACCGCCGTGGCGGCCCAGGCGCGCGGCAAGGTCGCCGGCGTTGCCCGCGACCCCGGTGATGCGGATGTCGCTGCCGCTGATTTCGACGCGCTCGAGCCAGCTGTCGTCGGGCAGTGCCTCGGACAGCGCCTCGACGACGCTGGCCAGGGGCAGGTCGGCGCTGGCCGCGGCCTGGCGCAGGCTCTCGGCCACGCCAGCCTGCTGGCGCAGCTCATCGAGTTGCGGGCGCAGCGGGGCGGCCTTGGGTTCGAGCTCGCTCACATGCGCCACGGCGCGCACGACGGCCTGGCGCTTGAGCGCCAGGGGCATGAGCGCGGGCACGGCCAGCGCAGCGGCCAGGAGCAGCACCCCGAGCAGGGCCAGGGTATCGAGCCAGCGCTGACGCCTTTGCCGTGCCGGCCACCCGGGGCCGTGCACGGGCAGGGCATGGCCGGCACGTGCCAGGTAGAGCGGGGCATCCGCGGGCAGCCCGAGACGCGACAGGACCTCGCCCTGCTGGTCGCGGCGGCAGGCGCCCCATTCGACGCCCCAGCCGCCCTGGGCCTGGGGCGTGGCGTGCCAGGCGCACCAGATCTGGTCGGGCGGCAGCGGGCTGACGCGCCACAGAGCCTCCTGCACGGCCTGGCCGAGCTGGCGCCGGGGCATGTCAGGCAGTTGCAGGCTGCCCCACAGGCTGTCGCCCTCGGGCACGAGCAGGCCCTGGGGCCTGCGTTTGCCGCCTGCCGGGCGCAGCCGGGTGGCGGCAACGCAAAAGCACGCACCATCGGGTGCCGCGAACACGGGCGCGGCCGCGGGCCACAGGCCGCGCTCGACCAGCATGCGCCGGGCGTCGCCGAAGCCCCAGGCAAGCCGGTCGAACACCGCCTCCAGACGGCGGTTGAACTGCTCCCTGGCGGTCATGGATGGGTTTCCTGTGGTGGCGGGTTCATACGGCGCGTGGGCTCGAGCGAGAGCGTGGTCCAGGGCGTCAACGAGTCAGGGCGTGTGCTCAGGTCCACCCATGCCTCGCGCTGCCACCAGTGCCCCTGATCGGTTTGCACCATGGCGCGCACCTTGACAGTGCCGCCACCTGCGCGTGCCGTGGCGAAAATCTGCGCCGCCGCACCGGACAGGAGGGCGCCGACGCGCATTTCGGGGGGGGATGATTGGATCTGCGCCCCCAGGCCGGGCTGGCCCGTGAGCGCGTCGATCAGCGCGGGAGGCGCGGCATCGATCTCGATGCGTTGCTGCCCATTGATACCCAAATAGGGCGAAATTATCTCATACAGCTCCGGGCTCATTCCGAGCACCATGCGCAGTTCGGAGAGGTCGTCCACGGGGCCGTTGCGCGGCAGCACGGGCCAGCCGGCGGCGCGGTACTGGGGCGCCTCGGCGCCGCCGATGCCGCCGGGCTGGTCGTCGGGGTCGATGTAGTCCCGGATGCGCGAGGCCATGATGGCAGCCTCGCCGGGTGTGAGGCCGCCGACCTTTTGCAGCAGGGCCAACAGCAGGGCGTCGCTGGCGACGTTGACGTCCACCAGCCCGCCCGAGGGGACGATCTCCAGCGCCACGCCATAGGGCCCCAGCTGCAGTTGCCAGGTACGGTAGCCGCGCGCCTGGCCGCCCTCCTTCAGCAGGCTTTGCACAGCGAGTTGGCGCGCCGCATCGAGCACGGGCTCGATGCGCAGACGCTCCAGGTCGAAGGCAGCACGCTGGGTCTGCTGGCGTATGCCGCGGGCCCCCGCGAGCACGGTCAGCGAGAGCGCGGCCACGAGCCACAGCACCAGCACCAGGGCGGCGCCACGCTGGGCGCTTGCGTACCTCTTCATTGCGCCCTCGCCAGGGCGAAGACCAGCTCGGGCCAATCGCCCCGGGCATCCCCCAGGGCCAGGCGGATGCGCGCAGGATAGCCGGCGCGGCTGGCGTCCCATTGCTGGAGCCACTGCCCCGTGGCACCGTCCTGGTAGTACCACTGCAGGGTGCGCACGTCGGGCAGCAGTATTTCGCGCTCGGCGCGCGCCCAGTCCAGCGCCATCAGGGCGCCGTCGTAGGGCAGCGCCTCGATGGCCAGGTCCACCCGCCCGTCGTCGTGGCGCAACGGTGAGGCGCGCAGCACGTACAAGCCGCCGGCGTCGCCGCGTTCGGGCAGGGGCGAGACCCACAGGGCTCCGGCGGCGCTGCCGCTGAAGAAGAGTACGAATTGCCCATCCTGGCCGTGGCTGAGCAGTCGCAGGGTGTCGAACTTGCGGCCCAGCCATTGGCCCACCTGGAGCATGCGTTCGCTGCGGTCAACGAGCTGCTGGCTGCGTTCCTGACTGCGGCCGATGACGCCAAAGCCCGCGAACACCAGGCCGACCACGGCGATGGTCACGGCCAGGGCGATCAGGAGTTCCAGCAGGGTGAAGCCGCGCTGGCGCGAGGGCGTGGGGCGGGTCATGGCGCGGCGCGGTAGGGTTTCCAGCTGGTCCAGGCCAGCACGGGCCGGCCATCGCGCGCGACGGTGAGCTCCACGCGCGCGGCCTGCAGCGGCGGCGGAGCCTGGCGCGCACCCGGCGCGTGCACGGCCACCTGTTCCGGCTGCACCTGCACCGACCATTGCCATGGACCCGACTGCCCCTCGGGGTGCTGCACCAAGTCTTCGGCAAAGATGGCGGAGGCGAGCACCGAGCGTGCCACCAGGGCGGCTTCGGCGCGCGACTCGACCGTGGTGGCGTTGAGCGAGCTCTGCCCGACCGTGCGGTAGAGCACGGCGAAGGCGATCGACGCAATGGCCATGGCCACCAATGCCTCCAGCAGGCTGAAACCGCGCAAGCCGCGCGCGCGCCGGGTGTTCATGGCGCCGCCACCACCGTCTGCTGCACGGTGCCCAGCAACCAGTTGACGCTGAACAGCACGCCCTGCGCGCCACGCGACACCTGGATCTGCCCGCCCCGGGCACCGCCCTCGGCGTTGAACACGAACACCGGCTGGCCGGCCGCGTCCTGCTGCCGCGGGGCCTGCGCCAAGCCCTCCCAGCGCACGGCAAGCGATGCGGGAATATCGAGCACGGCCTGACCGTCGACGTTCAACTGGCGGCTCTGCGGCACGTAGGACACGATAATCTGGCGCCCCTGCTGCATGCACAGCGCGCGCGCGCGGCCGAGCTGGCTGGCCAGGTCGCGCACGGTCTGGTGGTAGCGGGCGCGCTCCATGTAGGCCTGTGCGCTGCCGCCGACCACCGCCACCGCGATGCCGGCGAGCACCAGCACGACCAGTAACTCCAGCAGCGTGAAGCCCCGGTGCCTGCCCCATGGCCGAGGCGTTCGAAGGCGCATGCGCTCACCCAACGCTCAGTGGCCGCGCGTCAGTTGTAGATGTCGGCGTTATCGCTCTCGCCACCGGGCTTGCCGTCGGCACCGAGGGAGAAGATGTCGGGGCCGCCGTGGCGGCCGGGGAATTTGTACTGGTAGGCTGCGCCCCAGGGATCGACGGGCAGGCCCTTCTTGAGGTAAGGGCCGTTCCAGCCCTGCACCGTGGCGGGACGCTCGACCAGGGCGCGCAGGCCTTCGGCGTCGTTAGGGTAGCGGCCCACGTCGAGCTTGAACAGGTCAATGGCCTGCTCCATCTCGCCGATCTGCACGCGCGCCGTCTTGGCCTTGGCGCCGCCGAGCTGGTCGAGCACCCTGGGGCCCACGAGTCCTGCGAGCAGCGTGAGGATGACCAGGACGACGAGCAGCTCGATCAGGGTGAAGCCGCGCGCGCGGCGCGCCTGCGGCGGGGTGCGGAGGGTGGTTGCGAAATGCATGGGATGCTTCCTTCGAGGGATGGTTTTCAGATGGTGTCGTTGATCGACAGTACGCCGCCCAGGATGGCGACGATGATGAAGGCGACCAGAGCGCCCAGGACGATGATGATGAGGGGCTCCATGGTGGCGAGCACGCGGCCCATGGTGCGCCGGCCCTCGTCTTCATAGCGCGCAGCCAGGCTCAGCACCGTGCTGCCCAGCTGGCCGGTTTCTTCCGCCACGCGGATGAGCTGCGGCGTGCTGGTACCCGCGAAATGCGGCGAATCCAGGCCCGAGGACAGGCGCTGGCCGGTCTTGACCACCGCCACCAACGGTTCCATGTCCTGGCGCAGCGCCTGGTTGGTGAGGGTGTCGATAGCGATGCGCAGGGCGTCCACCAGGGGTACGCCGCGCTGCAGCAGCACGCCGAAGGTGCGGAAGTACAGCGCGAACTGCAGGTTGCGCAGCACCTTGCCCATGAGCGGGATGGAGAGCACGGCGGCGTCGATCCGCCTGCGCCCCGCCGCCGTGCCGGCCCAACGCGAGAGTAGCAGGGCCGTGATGGCCAGGCCCAGCAGCAGCGCCATCCAGTGGCCGCGCACGAAGTCGCTGGCCTGCAGCACAAGCTGGGTGGCGTAAGGCAGCGCGTCGCCCATGGAGTCGAAGATCTGGCGGAACTGCGGCACCACGAAGGCCAGCAGCAGGATCACGGACAGCACCGCCACGACCAGCAGGATGACCGGGTAGGTCATGGAGGAGATGATGTAGTTGCGCAGCTTGTCGTCGGCCTCGAGCTGGGTCGTCAGCTCCTGCAGGATGGTGTGCAGCGCCCCCGAGGCCTCGCCCGCACGGATGAGCACCAGGTACTGGCGCCCCAGGTCGCGCTCGAAGGGCTGCAGGGACTGGTACAGGGACTTGCCGCCGCGCACCTCTTCCTGCACCCTGGCGAGAAAGGCTTTGATGCGTTCGTTGCCCGCCGTTTCGCGCAGCATGGCCAGGGCCTTGTCCAGCGGCATGTTGGCCTGCTTGAGGTGGGCCATTTCACGGGTGAACAGCAGCACGTCGCTACGCTTGAGCCGCACGGCCTGCCGTTCGCCCGCCCCCCCGGGCGTGGCGGCCGCATCGCCGCCCTGCAGGCGCACGGGCGTGATGCCCTGGCCGAGCAAGCGCAGGCGGGCCGCTTGCGCATCGCTGGCGCGAATCGAGCCCTGGCAGGGTTTGCCATCGGCGAGGGTTCCGGCGTAGTGGAATTCAATCATGTTGACGTGCGACGCGCAGCACTTCTTCGGCCGTGGTCAAGCCCGAAAAGACCTTGGTTGCGCCGTCCTGCAGCAAGTTCCCGCCGACGTAGGCGCCCTGCACACCGCTCACAGCCGTGCCGCGTTCGAGCACCAGTTGCTTGACCTCGTCGGTGAGCCGCAGCAGTTCGTGGATGGCAATGCGCCCCCGGTAGCCGGTGTTGCGGCAGCTGGCGCAGCCCACGGGCTTGTACAGGGTGGCCTCGCCCGTGGGCGCGACGCCCAGCGACGCCGTGGCGGCGCGGGCCTGCTCGGCAGGCAGCGGCTGCTTGCAGTCGCCGCAGAGCTGGCGCACCAGGCGCTGGGCCAGCACGCCGACGACCGAGGCGGTGATGAGGTAAGGCTCGACCCCCATGTTGATCAGGCGCACGATGGCCCCCATGGCGCTGTTGGTGTGCAGCGTGGACAGCACCAGGTGGCCGGTGAGCGCGGCCTGCACGGCGATTTCGGCAGTCTCGCCGTCGCGCATCTCGCCAATCATGATGACGTCGGGGTCCTGGCGCAGGAAGGCGCGCAGTACCTGGGCGAAGGTCAGGCCGATCTGGGGCTGCACCTGCACCTGGTTGAGCCAGGGCAGGCGGTATTCCACGGGGTCTTCGACGGTGAGGATCTTGAGGTTCTGGCCCTCCAGCTCCTGCATCGACGCGTACAGCGTGGTGGATTTGCCCGAACCCGTGGGCCCGGTCACGAGCAGGATGCCGTGCGGCACGGCCAGCAACTGGCGCATGGCGGCCAGCGTGGGCGGCGTGAAGTGCAGGCTTTGCAGCGACAGCAGGTCGAAGTTCTTCTCGAGCAGGCGCATCACCACCGATTCGCCGAACGCCGTGGGCACGGTGGAGACGCGCACGTCCATTTCCTTGCCATGCACGCGGATCTTGGTGCGCCCGTCCTGGGGCATGCGCCGCTCGGCGATGTCGAGCTGCGAGAGGATCTTGATGCGCGAAACGATGGCCGGCGCATCCTTGTTGTCGATGTCGTCGATGGGGAAGATCTCGCCGTCCACGCGGATGCGCACCACCGACTTTTCCTCATAGGTCTCGATGTGGATGTCCGACGCCTTGGCGCCCACGGCCTGTGCAAGGATCTGGTTGACGCGCTGGATGATGGGGGCCTCGGAGGCCATGTCGCGCAGGTGCTCGATGAATTCGGAGGCGCCATAGGCCTGGCCCTCCTGCTCCTCGGGCGGCAGCTCATCCTGCACGAACCACTGCTGCAGCCGCGCCGCGATCTCCGATTCGAGCCCGAAGGCCAGCCCCGGCACCTGGCCGAACACCAGGCGCAGCGCGGCCTGCATCGCCGGGTCCTGCGGGTCGGCCGCGACGAAATCCGGCAGCGGCGCCTGGCCGTCCACCGGCCCCAGGGGAAGCACATGGTTGGACAGCAGAAAGCTGGTGTTGAGCTGCCCCAGCTCGGGCCGGTCCTGCGGGAAGGCTTCCTGGCGCACCAGGGGCAGGCCCGCCTGGTACGCGAGCGCGGCGCAGACGTCGGCCTCGGACACCAGCCCGAGGCTGAGCAGCAGGCGGCCCAGGCGGCCGCCCATGGAGCGCTGCACCTCCAGCGCGCGCTCGAGGTCGTTGCGCGAGAGCTTTTGCCCAGCCAGCAGGATTTCCCCCAGCTTCTGGCGCGGTTCCTGTGCATTCATGTCGTCATTGTTCATCGGAGATTCACCTGCTCCCTGGAGGCACCACCAGCCCGGAGCGCCCCTGGCAGCCGTGCAGGAGCCCACGCAGCCACATCTTGAAATATTGCCAGCGTCCGGGTACCAAGGTGGAAAACACGATGAAACGCTTCAGCTGACGGAACGTCATATGCGATTTGGACACATGGCCCATCTGGCGAGAGCGGAGCATGAGCACGAAATTGCGGGCCTGATAGTAATGCCGCCACGGCGCATGCCAAGGGATTTCCCGCCCCAGCACCCGCACCACCCTGTCGCCCAGGGTGTGTTCCAGCAGCGCCGCGCACACGCCATAGATCCGGTAGCCCCTGTCCCGGGCGCGCAGACACCATTCGGTGTCCACCCAGTCGATGAAGAAATCTTCCCGCATCCAGCCGACCGCCTGCAGCGCGGGTGCGGGGATCAGGCAGCCGGAGGCGATCACATGGTCCACCTCCCAGACCTGCCGGGCATCGGAACACGCCAGCCAGCGCAGCCGCCCCCCGGCCACCACGCTGAAGGGCGTGCGCCCGGTCTCGCGACGCGGATCGACGTGGCACGCCCCCACGGCCGCGGCCTGGGGGTGCGCGGCCAGCGCGGCCAGCAGGCGGGGCACCATGTCGGGCGCGGGCAGGCTGTCGTCATCCATCAACAGCACATGCGAGGCGCCGAGCGCCAACGCACGCTCCATGCCCCGGTTCTGCGCCGCGCCAATGCCCTGGTTGTCGCCAAGCCAGATGGCATGCAGGCGCTCGGCAGGCCAGCGGCTCGCCAGCGCGCGCAGGCCGTCCCCGGACGCGTTGTCCACCCACACGATGGCGCTCACCTGCTCCAGCAGCCGGTCAAACTGCCGGACCAGGCGCTGGGGATCGCTGCGGTAGGACACCACCACGGCATGGACGCAGGATGCCGCACTCATCGATGCAAGCCCCCCGCGGCGATGCCCGCGCATTCGGCGTGCATGAGGTTCTCATACTGCGCGGCGATCGAGTCCCAGGTGTAGTGCTGCGCCACGATGCCGCGCGCGCGCGCGGCCACGGCCTGCCGCGCGGGCGCAGTCAGCGCACGCACCCGCTCCAGGGCCTCGGCCAGCTGCTGGCTCGTCTGGAAATAATGCGCGGCATCTCGCGCCACCTCGCGGTTGAAGGGGTTGTCATGCGCAACGACCACGTTGCCGCAGGCGAGCGCCTCGAGCAGCGAGGGGTTCGTGCCCCCGACCGAATGCCCGTGCACATGGCAGCCTGCCCCCATGCGCAAGCCCGTCAACAGGCCCGCGTCGTACACCCCGCCGATGAAGCGCACCTTGTCGCCGGCCAGCGCCAGCAACCGCTTCTGGTACGGGGTCACGGGCCGGACATCGCCGACGACCACCAGCGGCCAATCTCCTCCCCAGCGGGCATGGCCTTCGACGATCTCGAGCACATGGTTCTCGGGTTCGGGCCGCGCCACGACCAGGACGTATTCCCCGGTCCGCAGGTTCCAGCGGGACAGATCGTGCGATGCCCGGGAGGAAACGGCGGGCAGTTCGGCGCCGTAGGCGATGAAGCTGCAGGGAACGCCCCGCGGGTAGAGGCGGGCATACCGGTCGGCGATGGCCTGCGCATCCGCCAGCACCCGCGTGGGAGCACGCGACGACACCCACTCCATGGCGCGCAGGTAGGCCCGCGCCAAGCGTCCCCATTTGCTGCGGGCCCACTCCAGGCCATCGACGTTGAGCCAGACCTTCTGCCCCAGAACTTTGCGGTTCCACCAGCAGGCCCAGGCCGCGCCATAGCCCAGCATGTACAGCAAATCGTAGCCCCGGCGCGCATCGTGCAGGCAACGCCAGTCATAGCCCAGTATCGACGCCGCGCCCCAACGTGGGCGCGGTATGTGCCGTATGCGCACGCCCTCGAACCAGGTGTCGGGCAGTCCGGGTCGGTCGGCCTCTGCGTAGACGGTGACCTTGTGGCCGCGCTGTACCAGGCGCACCGCCAGCTGCTGTGCAAAGGTTTCAAACCCGCCATAGCCAGCGGGAATCCCGCGCGTGCCCAGCAACGCCAGGTTCAGCGATCGGTCTGGCGCAGTGTCGATTGGAGCAGCAGCGTTCAGATGCAAAGCTCCGCCTCTGCCAGCGCCTTACCCGCCTGGTCCTTGGCGGACAGCACAGGCTCCCCCCCATAGGGCCACGCGATGGCCAGCTGCGCATCGTTCCACGCGATGCAGCGCTCGTGCTGCGGCGCGTAGTAGTCGGTGGTCTTGTAGAGGAAATCCGCCGATTCGCTGAGCACCACGAAGCCGTGCGCAAAGCCCGGCGGCACCCACAGCTGGCGCTGGTTGTCCTCGGACAGCTCCGCGCCCACCCAGCGCCCGAAGGTGGGCGAGTTTCTGCGGATGTCCACCGCCACATCCCACACCGCGCCGCGCACCACGCGCACGAGCTTGCCCTGGGGCTGCTGGATTTGATAGTGCAGGCCGCGCAGCACGCCCTTGCTGGAGCGGCTGTGGTTGTCCTGCACGAACTGGAAATGGGTGCCGGTGGCCTCGTCGAAGGCCTTCTGGTTGAAGCTTTCGAAAAAGAAGCCGCGCGCGTCGCCGAAGACCTTGGGCTCGATCAGGACGACATCGGGAATGGACAGGCGTGTGGCCTTCATCGGTAGACCTTTTCTTTCAGCAGGCGCTGCAGGTATTGGCCGTAGCCGTTCTTGGCCAGGGGCTGGGCCAGCCGTTCCAGGTGGGCGGCGTCGATCCAGCCATGGCGCCAGGCGATTTCCTCGGGGCAGGCGATCTTCAGGCCCTGGCGGTTTTCCAGGGTGGCGATGAACTGGCCGGCCTCCAGCAGGCTCTCGTGCGTGCCGGTGTCGAGCCAGGCGTAGCCGCGGCCCATCGTCTGGACGGTGAGCCGGCCCTGCTCCAGGTAGGCCTGGTTGACGCTGGTGATCTCCAGCTCGCCGCGGGCGCTGGGCTTGACGGCCTTGGCGATGTCGACCACCTGGCCGTCGTAGAAGTACAGGCCCGTGACCGCGTAGTTGGATTGCGGCGCCTGGGGCTTTTCCTCGATGCTGGTGGCCTTGCCCGCCGCGTCGAAGGCAACCACGCCGTAGCGCTCCGGATCCTGGACGTGGTAGGCGAACACGGTGGCGCCGCTGGCCCGGGCATTGGCGGTCTGCAGCAGAGGCTGGAGGTCGTGCCCGTAGAAAATGTTGTCGCCCAGCACCAGGGCGCTGGGGCTGCCCGCCAGGAATTGCTCGCCGATCAGGAAGGCCTGCGCCAGCCCATCCGGGCTGGGCTGCACGGCGTACTGCAGGTTCACGCCCCACTGGCCGCCGTCGCCCAGCAATTGCGCGAAGCGCGGCGTGTCCTGCGGCGTGCTGATGACGAGGATGTCGCGGATGCCCGCGAGCATCAGGGTGCTGAGCGGGTAGTAGACCATGGGCTTGTCGTACACCGGCAGCAGCTGCTTGCTGATCGCCAGCGTGGCCGGGTGCAGCCGGGTGCCGGAGCCGCCGGCGAGGATGATGCCTTTGCGTGTCGTCATGGGGTGTGTCACAGGATTTCGGTGAGCATGCGCGCCACGCCCTGCTGCCAGGGCGGGAGCCGCAGGCCGAAGGCGGCCTGCAGCCTGGCGGTGTCCAGGCGCGAGTTGTGCGGGCGCCTGGCCGGCGTGGGGAAGGCGCTGGTGGGTACGGGCGCAATCTCCATTGCTTTGATATTGATAGCTGGCTGCGCTTGCCTGGCGTGCTCTACCACGTATTTTGCATAGGAATGCCAGGTGGTTTCCCCGCCGGCCACGCAATGGTACAGGCCGCCGTCCTGCGGGCGCTGCTGCAGGTGGCGGATGGCGTGGGCCGTCACGTCGGCCAGCAGGTCGGCCCCGGTGGGGGCGCCCCACTGGTCGTCGATCACCGTCAGGCGTTCGCGCTCCTGCGCCAGGCGCAGCATGGTCTTGGCGAAGTTGCCGCCGCGCGCGGCGTAGACCCAGCTGGTGCGCAGGATGAGGTGGCGGCAGCCCGACTGCTGGATCAGGCGTTCGCCCTCCAGCTTGGTGGCGCCGTAGACGGACAGGGGCGCGGGGGCGTCGGTTTCGCGCCAGGGGCGGCTGCCGCTGCCGTCGAAGACGTAGTCGGTGCTGTAGTGGACGAGCCAGGCGCCCAGCCTGGCGGCCTCTTCGGCGAGCACGCCGGGGGTGGTGGCGTTGAGCAGGCGGGCGCGCTCGGGCTCGCTCTCGGCCTTGTCCACGGCGGTGTGGGCGGCGGCGTTGACGATGGCGTCGGGGCACAGGGCGCGCACGGCCTGCGCCACGGCCTGGGGCTGGGTGAAGTCGGCTTCGTCATGGCCCAGGGCCGTGACCTGGCCCAGTACGGCGAGGCTGCGCTGCAGTTCCCAGCCGACCTGGCCGTTCTTGCCGAGTAGCAGGATGTTCATGCGGATGCGTATTGCTTGGCAACCCAGTCGCGGTAGGCGCCGCTCTGCACCTGCTGCACCCATTGCGGGTTGTCCAGGTACCACTGCACGGTCTTGCGGATGCCGGTCTCGAAGGTCTCGGCCGGGCGCCAGGCAAGTTCGCGCTCGATCTTGCGCGCGTCGATGGCGTAGCGGCGGTCGTGGCCGGGGCGGTCCTGCACGTGGGTGATCTGCGTGGCGTAGCTCTGGCCGTCGGCGCGCGGGCGCAGTTCGTCGAGCAGCGCGCAGACGGTCTTGACGATCCCGATGTTGGGCTTCTCGTTCCAGCCGCCGACGTTGTAGGTCTCGCCCAGGCGCCCTGCTTCGAGCACGCGGCGGATGGCGCTGCAGTGGTCCTTGACGTACAGCCAGTCGCGCACCTGCATGCCGTCGCCGTACACCGGCAGGCTCTTGCCGGCCAGGGCGTTGACGATCATCAGCGGGATGAGCTTCTCGGGGAAGTGCAGCGGGCCGTAGTTGTTGCTGCAGTTGGTGGTGAGCACGGGCAGGCCGTAGGTGTGGTGCCAGGCGCGCACCAGGTGGTCGCTGGCGGCCTTGCTGGCGCTGTAGGGGCTGTTGGGCTCGTAGCCGTGCGCCTCGGTGAAGGCCGGGGCGCTGGGCGCCAGGGTGCCGTAGACCTCGTCGGTGCTCACGTGGAGGAACCGGAACGCTTCTTTTTCTGTAGCTGGCAGCGCTTGCCAGTAGTGCCTTGCAGCCTCCAGAAGCCTGAAGGTGCCGACCACGTTGGTCTGGATGAAGTCTTCCGGGCCGTGGATGGAGCGGTCCACGTGCGATTCGGCGGCGAAGTTGACGATGGCACGCGGGCGATGCCCAGCCAGCAGGCGGGAGACCAGGGCGCCGTCGCCGATGTCGCCCTGCACGAAGATGTGGCGCGCGTCGCCCGACAGGCCGTCCAGGTTGTGCAGGTTGCCCGCGTAGGTGAGCTTGTCCAGATTGACCACCGGCTCGTCGGAGCCGGCCAGCCAGTCGAGCACGAAGTTGGCGCCGATGAAGCCGGCGCCGCCGGTGACCAGAATCATGATGGGTTCTCTTGCCAGATGTGCCTGTGCCGCAGGGGCAAAGCACGGGATTATCCCATTGGCCCATGGCAGGGCGTAACCATCTGTCCGATCCGGATTAGGGCCGCCCGCCTATGCCGGCGCCGCAGCCATTGCACACAATGCCTGTTCCACGACGAGCCAAGGAGCCACCATGCCACGCCCGCCCCGCGACGACGACGACGCCCCCCACCCCGCCCACGAACTGCCGCGCATGGCGCGCGAGTCGGCCCAGCAGATCTGGCTGGCCGGCCTGGGGGCCTTCGCCAAGGCGCAGGAGGAAGGCGGCAAGGTCTTCGAGGCCCTGGTGCGCGAAGGCCAGGCCCTGCAGCGCAAGACCCAGAGCGCCGCCGAGGAACACCTGGGCGAGGCCGCCCAGCGCATGGGCCACCTGGCCTCGGACCTGGGCGAGCGCGCCGCCGGCCAATGGGACCGGCTGGAGGGCATCTTCGAGCAGCGCGTGGCCAAGGCCCTGCAGCGCCTGGGCATGCCCACGGCGCAGGACATGCAGGCGCTGCAGGAGCGCGTGGATGCCCTGGAGGCAGAACTGCGCCGGCTGCAGGGCCGGCGCAAGACGGGCGCCGCGGACGATGAGGATTGAAGCAGGATGAGGCAGGCGGCCCTCTGGCCAACTGGCCCCGCAGCCCCTTGCCTATCCGGCATTTTCCGCTATCGAAAAATACGTGCGCGCAATGGCCGCCTGAGGTAGAGTGGGCACACCGCGACACCCCGCCCGTCGCCATCTATGGGAGGAGACAGCCCATGGCACGCAAGGCCCCCCGCCGCACCGCCGAGCGCATTCTCGAGGCCAGCCTGGCGCTGTTCAACCGCTTTGGCGAGCCCCACGTCTCCACCGCCTCCATTGCCGCGGAGCTGGGCATCAGCTCCGGCAATCTCTACTACCACTACCGCGCCAAGGACGAGATCGTCAATGCGCTGTTCACGCAGTACGACGGCGCACTGGGCGGGCTGCTGCAGGCTGGCGGCGATGCGGCCGACGTGGAGGACGCGTGGTTCTTCATGCACCGGCTGTTCGAGCTGATCTGGCAGTACCGCTTCCTCTACCGCGACCTGAACAACCTGCTGTCGCGCAACCGCCTGCTGGAGACGCAGTTTCCCGGCGTGCTGCATGCCAAGGTGGCCGCCATGCGCGCCCTGCTGGCCGCCATGCGGCGCGGCGGCGCGCTGCGCATGGACCACGAGGACGACCTGCAGGCCACCGCCACCTGCATGGTGGTGGTGCTGACCTACTGGCTCTGCTTCGAGTACGTGGGCGACCCGCGCCGCGCCATGGAGCCCGAAAGCGCCCAGGCGGCGCTGCTGCGCGGCGCGCACCATGTGCTGGGGCTGCTCATGCCGTACCTGGAGCCGGCGCAGCGCGCACATCTGGCGCGGCTGGCGCAGGCCTATGACGGGGGGGAGGCAAGTGGCGGCGGCCCTGGCATTGCGCCCCCAGCAGAGGGCCGGGGCGAGGGCTGAAGGTCAGGCCCCCACGGCGGCGAAGCGGCGCGAGGCGATCTCCAGCAGGCCGTCGAAGATCAGGTTTTCCACCAGCTCGAAGGGCCGCGCCATGCTGGGCGCCATCTTCCAGCCCGCGCCGCCGGTCATCATGCACACGGGCTCCTGGCCGCAGTGCTGCAGCAGGTGCTGGTACATGCGCTCGACCGCGCCGGCAATGGCATAGGTGCCGCCGCTGGTCAGCGCGTCGCTGGTGTTGGAGGGGAACAGGCGCACCTCGCCCGTGGGCACGTGCAGGCCGGCGGTGCCGCTTTCGAGCGAGCGCAGCATGATGCCGTGGCCCGGCACGATCAGGCCGCCGAGAAAGCGCCCGCTCGTGTCCAGCGCCTCCACCGTGACGGCCGTGCCCACCATGGCCAGGATCAACGGCCGCGCCGGCCCCTGCGCCAGCAGGCGGTGGCGCGCGCCGATCATGGCCACCCAGCGGTCGGCGCCCAGGCGCGTGGGATGGTCGTAGCCATTGACCACGCCGGCCTCCTCCTGCGAGGGCACGACCCAGCGCGCGGGCACGTCCCACAGCTCCATCTGCTCGACCACGCGGCGCTTGACCGCGTCGCCCGCCACCACGCAGCCGAGCATGTGCGTGGGCGCGGGCATGCTCGCCCAGGGCCCTTCGGACAGGCGCTCGATATGGTCCAGGAATTCCACGCCATGGGCGCGCATCGCGGCACCGGGCCGCGCCGCGTCGTACAGCGCCCACTTCAGGCGGGAGTTGCCCACATCAATGGCCAGAAAAGTCATGGGGCGGATTATCCTGAGTTTTTCTGCCGGCACGGCAAATGCGAAGAATTGTCAATGGTGGCGCCGCCCATGCCCTGCCCATGCGCCACGCGTTACATTCAACCGAGAATCATCGTTTCCAGCAACCGAAAGGAGCAATCCATGGGTCTGTTCACATTCATCAAGGAAGCAGGCGAAAAGCTGTTCGGCGGCAGCCCGGCGCAGGCGGCCGGCGCGGCGGCGCCCACGCAGGCCGAGCTCAACGCCCGCGCGGGCAAGGCCATAGAGGCTTACATCGCCACGCAGAACCTGGGCGTGAGCGGCCTGCAGGTGGCCTTCGAGGGCCCCGAGGGCAAGGTGACCGTGACGGGCACGGCGCCCACGCAGGCAGCCAAGGAGAAGGTGACCCTGTGCTGCGGCAACGTGGCCAGCGTGACCAGCGTCGAGAACCACATGACGGTGGCCAACCCCGAGCCCGAGGCCCAGTACCACGACGTGGTGCGCGGCGACACGCTCAGCGCCATCGCCAAGAAGTTCTATGGCGACGCCAACAAGTACCCGGTGATCTTCGAGGCCAACAAGCCCATGCTGAACCACCCCGACAAGATCTACCCGGGGCAGAAGCTGCGCATTCCGCCGCTGCCGCGATAAGCCCCATCGGCAAGGCGAAGCAACGCAGTTATCTTTATTGGTTGCGAAGCCGTATCAGCCCTGCCGCCAGGGCAGGCCGTGGAAGCGCCAGCCGCCCCTGTGGTTGCGCTGGCCGTTCTCGTCGAGGCTGCCCTCGAAGCCTTCCAGGATGTTGTAGGCCGTGATGCCCAGCTCGGCCGCGCGCCGGGCCGCATCCACCGAGCGCACGCCGCTGCGGCACAGCAGCACCGCCCTGGCGCCGGGCGGCACGGCGGCGCGGATCTGCGCGTCGAAGCCGGGGTTGGGCAGCATGCCCGGCCATTGCTTCCAGGCGACGGCCACGGCGCCGGGCACGAAGCCCACCCAGTCGCGCTCGGCATCGCTGCGCACGTCCACCAGGACCGCGTCGCCCGCGCGCACCCATTGCCAGGCCAGTTGGGGGCTTACGTCGCCCGCGTAGCCGTCGGCGGGCAGGGGGTGGTTGGGCAAGGTGGTGTGCGTGCTCATGCGGATATTCTGGCTGATTTCCGCGCCTTCTTTCCCGGATGAGGCCCGATCAGTCCCAGGGCGGCGCGGGCAGTTCGCGCAGGCTGCGGCGCAGCGCGGCGTAGTCGGGCACGACGCTTTCCACCACGCTCCAGAAGCGCGGGCTGTGGTCCATCACGCGCAGGTGCGAGAGCTCGTGCGCGACCACGTAGTCGATGATGGCCGGGCGGTAGTGCATGAGGCGCCAGTTCAGGCTGATGGCGCCGCCCGTGCGCGCGCTGCCCCAGCGCGTGCGGGCGCTGGACAGGCGCAGCTGCGTCCAGCGCACGCCCAGCAGGGGCGCGAAATGGTCCAGCCGCTCGGTGAAGCGCCGGCGCGCGTCGCGCATCAGCCAGGCCTGCACGGCGTCGCGCACCTGCCCGGGCGCGGCGCCATGCGCCAGGGGCAGGCGTAGTTCACCCGCGTCCTGCACCAGCACGCCGCCGCGCGCCACCCGGCCATGGGCGAGCACCACGGTCAGCGGCGCGCCCAGGTAGGGCAGCACGGCGCCGGGGCCCCAGGCGATGCGCGCGGCCTCCTGCTGCCGGCGGCGCGCCTGCTGCTCGCCGAGCTTGCGCACGATCCAGCCGGCCTTGTCCTGCAGCGCGGCGTCCACCGCGGCCAGCGTGACCCAGGCGGGTGCGCGCACGGCCAGGCCGTCCGGCCCCACGGTGAAGCCTATGGAGCGCCGGCGCGCGCGCTGCAGGGTGTAGGGCACGACGGCGTCGCCCAGGCGCAGCTGGCGCCTCGTGCCGGGAGCGTGCACGGAGGTGGGTGCGGGAGCCGGGGCGGCGGGGGCGCCGCCGCCCAGCAGGTCCAGCGCCAGCTGCACGAAGGGCCGCATGCTCAGCGCGGCGTGGCTGCCGCCGGGTAGGCCTCGGGGTCGAGGCGGCGCATCTCGGACTCGATCCAGGCCTCGACCTCGGCCATCAGCTCCTCGTGCTTGCGGCCCGTGGTGGGGATGGGCTGGCCGATGGACACGTCGACCACGCCGGCGCGCTTGACCAGGGCCTTGCGCGGCCAGCATCTGCCCGAGGTCACGGCGATCGGCACCACCGGCACGCCGGCCATGATGGCCAGGCGCGTGGCGCCGCTCTTGTACTCGCCCGCCTGGCCGCGCGCCACGCGCGTGCCCTCGGGGAACATGATGACCCAGGTGCCCTGGGCCAGCAGGCGCTTGCCCTGCTCCACCACCTTGTGGAAGGCGCGCGAGCCGTGCTTGCGGTCGATGTGGATCATGTCCAGGCTGCCGATGGACCAGCCGAAGAACGGGATGCGCAGCAGTTCCTTCTTGAACACGTAGGCCAGGGGGTGCGGCATGATGGCCGGCATGAGGAAGGTCTCGTAGGTGGACTGGTGCTTGACCAGCAGCACCACGCCCTGCTTCGGGTCCTGCGGCAGGTGCTCCATGCCCGTGATGTGCGCGCGTATGCCCAGCAGCCAGCGCGCCGAGTCCACGCACAGCGCGAGCCACGCGCGCGCCACGCGGTAGCGCGCCGCCGGGCTGCCGCCCAGCACGCGCACCAGCAGGATGCCGCAGGTGTAGGGGACGACGGTGACGATCATCACCAGCAGGTGGACGAGGGAACGGATCAGTGCCATGGATGGGTGGTTTTTGAGTGTTTTTGGCCTCCAGCGCCCATGGGGCAAGCGCTGGCAGCTCTTGATTCGATAGCTTGCAGGCTGCTCACGCCACCACCGGCAGCGCGGCGCCGTCCTGCGGCGCGATGAAGTCCACCAGCGCCCCCAGGCTGGCATGGGCGCGCGTGCCGGGGGGCCAGCCCGGCGGCAGGGGCCGGCGCGGGTCCAGGTGGGCCGAGCGGCCCGTGCACACCATGTGCAGCTGCGCGCCCAGGTCGGTGGCGGCCTGCAGGTGGGCCAGGCAGCTGCCGGCCACCAGGATCTCTTCGCCCTCCACGCCATAGCGCTCGCAGATCTGCTCGATGAGCCCGGGCGCGGGCTTGCGGCACTGGCAGGCCTCGCCCTCGGCATGCGGGCAGTAGAACACCGCGTCGATGCGCCCGCCCAGGGCGGCGAGCTGGCGGTGCATCTTGGCGTGGATGGCCACCAGGGTCTGGGCGTCGAACAGGCCGCGGCCCAGGCCCGGCTGGTTGGTGGCCACCACCACGTGCCAGCCGGCATGGTTCAGGCGCGCCACGGCCTCCAGCGCGCCGGGCAGCGGCACCCAGTCGTCCGGCGAGGCGATGAAGCCGTCGCCCAGGGCGTTCAGGGTTCCGTCGCGGTCGAGGATGGCGAGTTTCATGGCGCGATTATCCCGGTGGCAATGCCGCGCGGCCCCGTGCGTGGATCAGGCCGCCAGGCGCGACAGGTCGGCCACGCGGTTCATGGCCTCGTGCAGGGTCTTGAGCAGGCCCAGGCGGTTCAGGCGCAGGTCGAGCTGCTCGGCGTTGACCATCACGTCGTCGAAGAAGGCGTCGACCGGCGCGCGCAGCACGGCCAGCGTCTGCAGGCTGCTGCGATAGTCGCCGCGCCCGAACTGGGCGTCGGCCTCGGGCACGAAGCGCTGCAGCGCAGCGTACAGGTCCTGCTCGGCCTGCTCGTGCAGCAGCTCGGGGTTGACGTGGGCATGGACGTCGCCGGCCTTCTTGAGGATGTTGGAAACGCGCTTGTTGGCGGCCGCCAGGGCCGGGCTTTCGGGCAGCGCCGAGAAGGCGCGCACGGCGGCCAGCTGCTTCTCGACCAGGGCCAGGCGCTGCGGGCGCAGGGCGAGCACGGCGTCCACCTCCTGGGTGCTGTAGCCCTGCTCGCGCAGGGCCCCGGCGAGGCGGTCGTAGATGAAGTCGGCCAGCAGGGCCGAGGGGTCGTCGATCCGGCCCGCGAAGGCCGGCACGGCGCCGGCCAGCAGGGCGCCGAGGTCCAGCGGCAGGTCTTTTTCCATGAGCATGCGGATCACGCCCAGCGCATGGCGGCGCAGCGCGAACGGGTCGCGGTCGCCCGTGGGCAGGTTGCCGATGCCGAACATGCCGACCAGGGTCTCGAGCTTGTCGGCCAGCGCCACGACCAGGCCCACGTTCTCGCGCGGCAGCTCGTCGCCGGCGAAGCGCGGCTTGTAGTGGTCCTCGATGGCGCGGGCCACCTCGTCGGGCAGGCCGTCGTTGACCGCGTAGTAGCCGCCCATGATGCCCTGCAGCTCGGGGAACTCGCCCACCATGTCGGTGACCAGGTCGGTCTTGGCCAGCAGCGCGGCGTTGTCCACGCAGGTCAGCAGCCAGTCCCGGGCGATCTCGCCGTCCTGCGTGCCCTGGAGTTCGTGGCGCTCGGCCAGCGCGGCGAAGAGCTGCTGGCCGATGGCCTTGGCGATGGCGCGCACACGCTCCACGCGCTCGCCCTGGCTGCCCAGCTGGTTGTGGTAGACCACCTTGGACAGCTGCGCGACGCGGCTGGCCAGCGTCTTCTTGCGGTCCTGGTCGAAGAAGAACTTGGCGTCGGCCAGGCGCGGGCGCACCACGCGCTCGTTGCCCTGGACGACGGCGCCCGCGTCCTGCGGGCTGATGTTGCTCACCACCAGGAACCGGTGGGTGAGCCTGCCCTCGGCGTCCAGCAGCGGGAAGTACTTCTGGTTGGCCTTCATGGTCAGGATCAGGCATTCCTGCGGCACGGCGAGGAATTCACGCTCGAACTGGCAGACGAGCACGTTGGGGCGCTCGACCAGGGCCGTGACCTCGTCGAGCAGCGCGTCGTCCTCGATGGGGCGCACGCCGCCGCCCAGCTTTTCGGCCGCGGCCCGCAGCTGGCGCGCGATCTCGGCGCGGCGCTCGGCGAAGCCGGCGATCACGGCGCCCTGCTCGCGCAGCTGCGCGGCGTAGCTGTCGGCGTCACGCAGCACCACGGGCTGCACGGCCGCCTCGAAGCGGTGGCCCTGGGTGGCGTTGCCCGCCGCGAGGCCCAGCGCCGCCACGGGCACCACGCCGGCGCCGTGCAGCGCCACCAGGCCATGGGCCGGGCGCACGAAGTGCACGCTGGTCCAGCCGTCCTCCAGCTGGTAGCGCATGACCTTGGGGATGGGCAGCCTGGCAATGGCCTCGTCCAGCGCCTTCTGCAGGCCCTGGGCCAGCGTGGCGCCCTGGGCGGTGCTCTCGTAGTACAGCACCTCGGCCTTGCCGTCGTGCACGCGCTTCAAGGCGGGCACGGCGGACGCATCGGCGCCCAGCGCTGCCAGTTTTTTCAGCAGCGCGGGCGTGGGCTGGCCGTCCGCCGCCAGGCCCACGGCCACGGGCATGAGTTTTTGCGACACCGCCTTGTCGGGCGCCTGCGCCAGCACGCCCTCGATGTGCGCGGCCAGGCGGCGCGGCGAGGCGTAGGCGGTGAGCGGCGCGCCGGCCGCGGCCAGGCCCTGGGCGACGAGCTGGTCGCGCAGCACGCCGGCAAAGGCGTCGCCGAGCTTTTGCAGGGCCTTCGGAGGGAGTTCTTCGACGAAGAGTTCGACGAGCAGGTTGGATGGTGCGGTCATGGTGTTGTTCTCTCCTGCTCAGGCAGCCTTCTTGTTCTGTTGCTCCGCCGCCTTTGCCAGTTCGGCCAGCACCTCGTCGGCGTGCGCCCTGGGCGCCATGGGGAAGCCCAGGCGCGCGCGGCTGTCCAGGTAGCTCCTGGCCACGGCGCGCGCCAGGTTGCGGATGCGGCCGATGTAGGCGGCGCGCTCGGTCACGCTGATCGCGCCGCGCGCGTCCAGCAGGTTGAAGGTGTGGGCGGCCTTGAGCACCTGCTCGTAGGCGGGCAGCGCGAGCTGCTCGGCCATCAGGTGCTGGGCCTGTTTCTCGTGCGCGCCGAAGGCGGTGAACAGGAAGTCGGCGTCGGAGTGCTCGAAGTTGTAGGTGGACTGCTCCACCTCGTTCTGGTGGTACACGTCGCCGTAGGACAGGCCCTCGGTCCATGTGAGGTTGTAGACGTTGTCCACGCCCTGCAGGTACATGGCCAGGCGCTCCAGGCCGTAGGTGATCTCGCCCGTGGCGGGCTTGCAGTCGATGCCGCCGACCTGCTGGAAGTAGGTGAACTGCGTGACCTCCATGCCGTTGAGCCACACCTCCCAGCCCAGGCCCCAGGCGCCCAGCGTGGGGTTCTCCCAGTCGTCCTCGACGAAGCGGATGTCGTTCTTCTTCAGGTCGAACCCCAGGGCTTCGAGCGAGCCCAGGTACAGCTCCAGGATGTTCGCCGGCGCGGGCTTCAAGACCACCTGGTACTGGTAGTAGTGCTGCAGGCGGTTCGGGTTGTCGCCGTAGCGCCCGTCCTTGGGGCGGCGGCTGGGCTGCACGTAGGCGGCCTTCCAGGGCTCGGGGCCGATGGCGCGCAGGAACGTCGCCGTGTGCGAGGTGCCTGCGCCCACTTCCATGTCGTAGGGCTGCAGCAGCGCGCAGCCCTGCTCGGCCCAGTAGGTCTGCAGTTTGAGGATGATTTGTTGGAATGTGAGCATGGCGGGGGCAGTCCGGTAGAGGCGTGCGGCTGCGCGCACGCGAACCGGGCATTTTAGGCGCTGGCGCCTCTTCCCCCGCCCCGGCCGGCGGATGCGGCGGGTCAGGCCGGCGTGCGCCGCGGCGCGGTGCGCGCGTGGGTGGTGTAGAGCGTGAGGCCGGTGAAGGCGATGCCGCCCACGATGTTGCCCAGCACCACCGGGATTTCGTTCCAGAGGAAGTAATCCATGATGGAGAAGTTGCCGCCCATCATCAGCCCCGACGGGAACAGGAACATGTTCACCACCGAATGCTCGAAGCCCATGGCAAAGAACAGCATGATGGGCATCCACATGGCGATAACCTTGCCGCTCACCGTGGTGGAGATCATGGCGCCGACCACGCCGGTGGAGACCATCCAGTTGCACAGCACGCCGCGCAGGAAGATGGTGAGCCAGCCCATGAGCCCGTACTGCGCGTAGCCCAGGGTGCGGGCCTCGCCGATGTGGCCGATCTTCTGCCCGATCTCGTTCGGCGGCACGGAAAAGCCGTAGGTGAAGATGAAGGCCATCATGGCCGCCACGGTGAGCGCGCCCAGGAAGTTGCCCACGAACACCAGGCCCCAGTTGCGCAGGACGCCGCCGATGGTGACGCCCGGGCGCCTGTCCAGCCAGGCCAGGGGCGTGAGCATGAACACGCCGGTGAGCAGGTCGAAGCCCAGCAGGTAGAGCATGCACACCCCCACCGGAAACAGCAGGGCGCCGATCAGGGCCGAGCCGCTCATGACCGCTGCGGTGACGGCGAACACCGCCGCCAGCGCCAGGATGGCGCCGGCCATGAAGGCGCGGATCAGGGTGTCGCGCGTGGACATGTGGATCTTGGCTTCGCCGGTGTCCACCATCTTGGTGACGAATTCGGCGGGGCTGAGGTAGGCCATGGTGTGTGCTCCTGGAGGTTGGGGATGGGGATCAGGCCGAACGCTGCGCGGGCCCGGCCAGCGGGCGCTCCTGCGTCAGCGCATGGCCGGCCAGCTCATCGGCGTCCAGGTAGACGGCGCCGGCCTCGACCCGCACGCGAAAGCAGGGCGTGCCGCCCTCGTCGGGCGCCAGGGCCTGGCCGTCGGCCAGGCCGATGGTCCAGTTGTGCAGCGGGCACGCGACGCTGTTGCCGAACACCATGCCCTGCGACAGCGGGCCGCCCTTGCAGGGGCTGTAGTCCAGCAGGGCGTACACGGCGTCGGCTCCGGTGCGAAACAGCGCCACCTCCAGCCCCCGCGGCCGCGCCACGCGGCGCGCGCCCTGGCGCGGGATGTCGTCCACCTCGCAGATGTATTTCCAGTGTGTCATTGCTATGCCTTTCGCAGCTGGCAGCGCTTTCCTGACAAGCGCTGCAGGCCTTTTTTGCTTGAAATATGCGGTTCAGGCGACGGCGATCGGGATGAACTGGCGCCCGTCCACGCGCGCCTTTTCGCCCTCGAACCAGGGGTCGGGCTCGCCGTCGAGCGCCCACTGCAGGCGCCGCCACAGCGCCTGGCGGTTCGCCGCGTCGTCCAGCACCTTTTTCTTCACATGGTCCAGCCCCACGCGCGCAACGTAGTGCGTGGTGCGCTCCAGATACCAGCCCTCCTCGCGGTACAGCTGCAGGAAGGCGCCGCTGATCTCCATCACCTCCCCGGCGGTCTTGGCCTTGGCGAAGAACTGCGCCACCTCGGTCTTGATGCCGCCGTTGCCGGCGACGTAGATCTCCCAGCCCGAATCGACGCCGATGACGCCCACGTCCTTGATGCCGCTCTCGGCGCAGTTGCGCGGGCAGCCGCTGACGGCGAGCTTGACCTTGTGCGGCGCGTACATGCGCCACAGCGCGCGCTCCAGGTCGCGCCCCAGGGCGCTGCTGTCCTGCGTGCCGAAGCGGCACCATTCGCTGCCCACGCAGGTCTTCACGGTGCGCAGGCTCTTGCCGTAGGCGTGGCCGCTGGGCATGCCTATGTCGCGCCACACGGCCTGCAGGTCTTCCTTCCTCACGCCCAGCAGGTCGATGCGCTGGCCGCCCGTGACCTTGACGGTGGGAATCCCGTACCTGTCCACCACGTCGGCGATGCGGCGCAGCTCGGCCGCGCTCGTCTCGCCGCCCCACATGCGCGGCACCACGCTGTAGGTGCCGTCCTTCTGGATGTTGGCGTGGCTGCGCTCGTTGATGGCGCGGCTTTGCGGGTCGTCCAGCGCCTCCTTGGGCCAGGTGCTGATCAGGTAGTAGTTGATGGCCGGGCGGCAGCCGGGGCAGCCGTCCGGGGTCTTCCATTCCATGAAGGCGAAGACCTCTTCCTTGCTGACGAGGTGGTTGGCGCGGATGGCGTCGCGCACTGCCTGGTGGCCGTGGTCGGTGCAGGCGCACAGCGGCTTGGTCTTGGGCGTGGCGGCGTAGGCGCCGCCCAGCGTGGCCATCAGGATCTGCTCGACCAGCCCGGTGCAGGAGCCGCAGCTGGCGCTGGCCTTGGTGTGCCTGCGCACCTCGTCCACGGTGAACAGCCCCTTGTCCTTGATGGCCTTGCAGATCGTGCCCTTGGTCACGCCGTTGCAGCCGCAGACCTCGGCCTCGTCGGGCAAGGCGGCGGCCTGGTTCTGGCCGGCGTGGCCGCCCTCGCCGATGTTGCTCTCGCCGAACACCAGCGTGGCGCGTATGTCGGCGACGGGGCGCGCGTCGCGCAGCAGCTTGAAGTACCAGCCGCCGTCCACGGTGTTGCCGTACAGGCAGGCGCCGACCAGCCTGTCGTCCTTGATCACGAGCTTCTTGTAGGTGCCGCTGCCGGGGTCGCTGAGCACGATTTCCTCGGTGCCCGCGCCGCCCTGGAAGTCGCCCGCCGAGAACAGGTCGATGCCCGTGACCTTGAGCTTGGTCGAGGTCTGCGAGCCCTGGTAGCGGCCTATGCCGAACTCGGCCAGGTGGTTCGCCGCCACCCGCCCCTGCTCGAACAGCGGCGCCACCAGACCGTAGGCCACGCCCCGGTGCGCGGCGCACTCGCCCACGGCGTAGATGCGCGCGTCGGTGATGGTCTGCAGGGTGTCGTCGACCACGATGCCGCGGTCGACATGCAGGCGCATGCGCTCGGCCAGCTCGGTGTCGGGGCGTATGCCGACGCACATCACCACCAGGTCGGCGGGCACCTCGCCGCCGTCCTCGAAGCGCACGGCGCGCACGCGGCCCGCCTCGTTGCCCAGCAGCGCCGCGGTCTGCGCCCGCATCAGGAACCGCATGCCGCGCCCGGCCAGCGCCTTCTCCAGCATCCGCCCCGCCACGCGGTCGAGCTGGCGCTCCATGAGCCATTCGCCGGCATGCACCACCGTGACCTGCATGCCGCGCTTCATCAGGCCGTTGGCGGCCTCCAGGCCCAGGAGGCCGCCGCCGATGACCACGGCGCGCGGGTACCGGGCGGCGGCGTCGATCATGGCCTGGGTGTCGGCGATGTCGCGGTAGGCCAGCACGCCTTCGAGCCGGCTGCCGGGGATGGGCAGGATGAAGGGCCTGGAGCCCGTGGCGAGGATCAGGCGGTCGTAGGGCGCGCTGACGGTCCCGCCGCCGGCATGGACGGCATGCACCATGCGGCGCGCGCGGTCCACATGGGTGACGGTGCAGCCGGCGTGCAGGGCGATGCCGTTGTCTTCGTACCAGGCCCAGTCGTTGAGCACGATCTGCGAGAGCTGCTGCTCGCCCGCCAGCACCGGCGAGAGCAGGATGCGGTTGTAGTTGGGGTGCGGCTCGGCGCCGAAGACGGTGATGTCGTACAGGCCTGGGGCGATTTTCTGCAGCTCTTCGAGCGTGCGCACCCCCGCCATGCCGTTGCCCACCATGACCAGTCTCATCTTCTTCATCACGCCCTCGCACGGTACCTGTTGACCCCGCCGGCGGGCAGACATGCCACGCCCGGCCCGTGGCCCCCATCGGCCACGGCAGGGTTGATGCAACGACCGTGCCAGCATGCAGCCAGGGGGACGGCTCCGCCCGCAGGCACGGCGCTGCCGGTTTTTGGTGCATGGCTTTGGTGCGGCGCACCAAACAGGCTCCACACGCAAAAGGGCCGCTGCCGGCCATCGCCGGTAGCGGCCCTTCATCCACGGCGCAGCCGGGTCAGATATGCAGCGCCTGGCCCAGCGCCTTGAGCGCCGCCTCCTGCACGGCCTCGCCCAGCGTGGGGTGGGCATGGATGGTGTGGCCCACGTCCTCCAGCCGCGCGCCCATCTCCATGGACTGGCCGAAGGCGGTCGCCAGCTCCGCCACCCCCTTGCCCACGGCCTGCCAGCCGAGGATGAGGTGGTTGTCGCGCCGCGCCACCACGCGCACGAAGCCGCCGGTGGCCTGCAGCGTCATGGCGCGGCCATTGGCGGCGAAGGGGAAGGCGGCGTCGATGCAGTCCAGCCCCGCGGCGCGCGCCTCGCCCGGCGTGCGGCCCACGACGACCACCTCGGGGTCGGTGAAGCACACGGCGGGGATGGCCATGGGCTCGAAGCGGCGGTTCCGGCCCGCGATCTGCTCGGCCACGCATTCGCCCTGCGCCATGGCGCGGTGCGCGAGCATGGGCTCGCCCGTCACGTCGCCGATCGCCCAGACATTGCGCATGGAGGTGCGGCAATGCGCGTCGATGGCCACGTGGCGCCCTGCCATGTCCAGCTGCAGCGACTCCAGCGCGAAGCCCGCGGTGCGCGGCCTGCGGCCCACGGCGACGAGCACGCGCTCGGCGGGCAGCGCGAAGTCCTCGGCGCGCGCGTCGTTGCGCACGTGCACGCCGTGCCTGTCGTCGTAGCCCTGCACGCTGCAGCCCAGGTGCAGCACGATGCCGCTCTTTTGCAGGGCGTCGAGCACGGGCTGGGTCAGCTCCTCGTCGTAGCTGGGCAGCACGCGCTGCGCGGCCTCGACCACGGTGACCTCGACGCCCAGCTTGCGGTAGGCGATGCCCAGCTCCAGGCCGATGTAGCCCGCGCCGACCACCACCAGGCGCTTCGGAACGACGTCGGGCGAGAGCGCGTCGGTGGACGACCAGATCGGGCCGCCGAAGGGCATGCTGGGCAGCTCCACGGGCTCGGAGCCCGTGGCCAGCAGCAGGTGCTCGCAGCGCACGCGCACGCTCTCGCCGCCCTGCAGCTGCACGGTGGCGGTCTTGCCGTCCTCTATCTGCGCCCAGCCCTTGAGCACCTGCACGCCCGCCTTGCGCAGCAGCGTGCCGACGCCGCCTGTCAGGCGCGCGACGATGCCGTCCTTCCAGCGCACGGTCTGCGCGATGTCGATCTGCGGGTCGCTCACGCGGATGCCCAGCGCCGAGCCCGCGGCCTGGTGGCGCGCGCGCTCGAACTCCTCGGCCGCGTGGATGATGGCCTTGGACGGGATGCAGCCGATGTTCAGGCACGTGCCGCCCAGGCCGGCCCCTTCGGCCAGCACCGTGGGGATGCCCAGCTGGCCGGCGCGGATCGCCGCTACGTAGCCGCCGGGGCCGCCGCCGATCACCAGCAGCTTGGTCGTGATTTCCTTGGTCATGTCTTCTTCACTCCACGAACAGCAGGGCCGGGGTTTCGAGCAGCGCGCGCACGGCCTGGATGAACCGCGCCGCGTCCATGCCGTCGACCACGCGGTGGTCGAACGAGGACGAGAGGTTCATGAGCTGGCGCGCCACCACCTGGCCGCCGCGCAGCATGGGGCGCTCGACCATGCGGTTGACGCCCACGATGGCCACCTCGGGGTGGTTGATGACCGGCGTGCTGGCGATGCCGCCGAGCGCCCCCAGGCTCGTGAGGGTGATGGTCGAGCCCGAGAGCTCCTCGCGCGGCGCGCGGCCGCCGCGCGCGCCTTCGGCCACGCGGGCGATGCCGGCGGCGCAGGCCCACAGATCCAGCGCTTCGGCGTGGCGCAGCACGGGCACCATCAGGCCGGCGTCGGTCTGCGTGGCAACGCCTAAGTGCACGGCCTCGTAGCGCGTGACCTGGCCGGCCTCGTCGTCATAGCGGGCGTTGATCTGCGGGAAGTCGCGCAACGCCAGCACCATGGCGCGCGCCAGGAAGGGCAGCAGCGTGAGCTTGCCGCGCGCGGCGCCGTGGATCTGGTTGAGCCGCTGGCGCAGCGCCTCCAGTTCGGTCACGTCCACCTCTTCCACGTAGCTGAAGTGCGGGATGCGGCGCTTGGCCTCCTGCATCTTCTGCGCGATCTTGCGGCGCAGGCCGATGACGGGCACCTGCTCCTCGCCGTGGCGCTCCACGTACTGCGAGCCGCCGCCGGCCTGCGCCTGGCCGCCGCCCGCGGCCCAGGCGTCCAGGTCGTGGTGCTCGATGCGCCCGGCCGGGCCGCTGCCGTGCACGCGGCGCAGGTCAACGCCTGAGTCCAGCGCGCGGCGGCGCACCGCCGGCGAGGCCAGCGGACGCTCGCCCTCCTTGCGCACGGCCGCGGGGGCGCGGGGCGCCGCTGCGCTGCCGCGCACGGGCGCAGGCGCAGGGGCCGCCTTGGGCCCGGCCACCGGGGCGGCGGGCGCTGGCGCGGCGGCCGGCGCTACTGAAGGAGTAGCTGCTGGCGCTTGGTGGGCAACGTTTTCCTTCAAATTTCCTTCACCCTCGACCTCCAGGCGCACGAGCTCGGCGCCCACGGCCATGACCTGGCCCACGGCGCCTCCCAGCGCCAGCACCCTGCCATGCATGGGCGAAGGCACCTCGACCGTGGCCTTGTCGGTCATCACGTCGGCCAGGTGCTGGTCTTCGGTCACGCTGTCGCCCGGCTGCACGTGCCAGGACACCAGTTCCACTTCGGCAATGCCCTCGCCAATGTCGGGCACGCGGATCACGTAAATACCCATGTCATGCCTCCACTGCGCGCTTGAGGGCTTCGCCGACGCGCGACGGCCCGGGGAAATAGGCCCATTCCTGGGCGTGCGGGTAGGGGGTGTCCCAGCCCGTCACGCGCTCGATGGGCGCCTCCAGGTGGTAGAAGCAGTGCTCCTGCACCAGCGCGGCCAGTTCGGCGCCGAAGCCGCTGGTGCGCGTGGCCTCGTGCACCACGACGCAGCGGCCGGTCTTCTTCACCGAATCGACGATGGTCTCCAGGTCCAGCGGCCAGATGGAGCGCAGGTCGATGATCTCGGCGTCGATGCCGGCCTCGCGCGCGGCCGCCTCGCTGACCCAGACCATGGTGCCGTAGGTCAGCACCGTGACGGCCTTGCCGGGGCGGAACACCGCCGCCTTGTCCAGCGGCACGCGGAAGTAGCCCTCGGGCACGCGGCCCATGTCGTGCCTGGACCAGGGCACGACCGGCTTGTCGTGGTGGCCGTCGAACGGCCCGTTGTACAGGCGCTTGGGCTCCAGGAAGATGACCGGGTCCTCGCACTCGATGGAGGCGATGAGCAGGCCCTTGGCGTCGTATGGGTTGCTGGGCATCACGGTGCGCAGTCCGCAGACGTGGGTGAAGAAGGCCTCGGGGCTCTGGCTGTGCGTCTGCCCGCCGTAGATGCCGCCGCCGCAGGGCATGCGGATCACCATGGGCGCGGTGAAGTCCCCCGCCGAGCGGTGGCGCAGCCGCGCCGCCTCGGACACGATCTGGTCGGTGGCGGGGTAGACGTAGTCGGCGAACTGGATCTCCACCACGGGCTTGAGCCCGTAGGCGGCCATGCCGATGGCCGTGCCGACGATGCCCGACTCGGAGATCGGCGCGTCGAAGCAGCGCGTCTTGCCGTACTTGGCCTGCAGGCCCTCGGTCACGCGGAACACGCCGCCGAAGTAGCCCACGTCCTCGCCGTAGACGACGACGTTGTCGTCGCGCTGCATCATCACGTCCAGGCCCGAGCGCAGCGCCTGGATCATGGTCATGGGGACGCCGCCCTGGTCTTGGTTTTGTTCTGCCATGGCTTACACCCCCATCTGCTGGCGCTGCCGGCGCAGGTGCTCCGGCATGTCCTTGTACACGTCGTCGAACATGGTCGCGGCGCTGGGCACGCGGCCGTCGAGCAGCGAGCCGTGGCGCTCGGCCTCCTTCTGCGCGGCGACGATCTCGGCCTCCAGCTCCTTCTGGGCGGCTTCGTGCCGCGCCTCGCTCCACTCGCCGATGGCGGTCAGGTGCTTCTTCAGCCGCTCTATGGGGTCGCCCAGCGGAAAGCGCTGCCAGTCGTCGGCGGGGCGGTACTTGCTCGGGTCGTCCGAGGTGGAATGGGGACCGGCGCGGTAGGTCTCCCACTCGATGAGCGTGGGGCCGCAGTTGCTGCGCGCGCGCTCGGCCGCCCATTGCGAGGCGGCGTACACGGCCAGGAAATCATTGCCGTCCACGCGCAGCGAGGCGATGCCCACGCCCACGCCGCGCTGTGCGAAGGTCGTGCCCTCGCCGCCCGCGATGGCCTGGAAGGTGGAGATGGCCCACTGGTTGTTGACCACGTTGATGATCACCGGCGCGCGGTACACGTGGGCGAAGGTGAGCGCGGTGTGGAAGTCGCTCTCGGCCGTGGAGCCGTCGCCGATCCAGGCCGAGGCGATCTTCGTGTCGCCCTTGATGGCGGACGCCATGGCCCAGCCCACGGCCTGGGGCACCTGGGTGGCCAGGTTGCCCGAGATGGAGAAGAAGCCGGCGCGCTTGTACGAGTACATCACCGGCAGCTGGCGGCCCTTGATCGGGTCGCGCTGGTTGCTCATGAGCTGGCAGATCAGCTCGACCATGGAGATGTCGTCGCGCGCGAGCAGCAGCCCCTGCTGGCGGTAGGTGGGAAAGCACATGTCGCCGTCCTGCAGCGCCATGGAATGGGCCACGGCGATCGCCTCCTCGCCCAGGCACTGCATGTAGAACGACAGCTTCTTCTGCCGCTGCGCGAGCAGCATGCGCGCGTCGAAGATGCGCGTCTTCATCATCGCGCGCAGGCCGCGGCGCAAGCGCTCGGGATGGATGGCCGGGGCCCAGGGGCCGCAGGCCTTGCCATCGTCGTCGAGCACGCGCACCAGGCTGGTCGCGAGGTCGGCGGTGTCGGTGGGCGCCGTGTCTATGGGGGGTTTGCGTACCGCGCCAGCAGGGGAAATGCTGAGGTACGAGAAGTCGGTGCTGCAGCCCGGCCGCCCTGTGGGCTCGGGCACGTGCAGCCGCAAGGCTGTGTGCGGTGTCATCCACGGTCTCCTTGCGCGCGATTGTGTCGCGCGCACTGTTGGGAACAGGACAGGGCGCCAGATCATGGCGCCCTGTCCCTGGAGCGCCAGAAAGCGCTGCCGTGGATTCTATGTCCACAGGACCCGCCGCGCCCCCGGTATTACCCCGTGCCGGCCTCGCGCCCGTCGGCCGCGAACTCCGGCAGGCCGCGCAGGCGCGCATAGAGCGGCGCGAAGTCCTGCGCGGTCAGGGCGAACAGCTGCTCGAAGCCGTCGATGACGAAGTAGGTCTGCTGGTAGCTGTCGATCTTGTAGCGCGTGCGCATGGTGCGCTCCAGCGAGAGCGGCAGGCGCTGCGGCGCGGGGCTGCGCACGCTGTAGGGCAGCTCGCCGTGCGAGCTCAGTATGCCGGCGCCATAGGCGCGCAGGCCCGCGGCCTCGCGGATCAGGCCGAACTCGATGGTGTACCAGTACAGCCGCGCGAGCATCTCGCAGGCGCCCAGGCGCGCGGCCTTCAGGCCGCCCTCGCCGTAGCGCTGCATGTAATCGGCCAGCACCGGGTTGAAGAGCAGCGGCACGTGGCCGAACAGGTCGTGGAACACGTCGGGCTCGACGATGTACTCGAACTCCTCGGGCCGGCGTATCCAGTCCGTCACGGGGAACTTGCGCTGCGCCAGCAGGCGGAAGAACGGCACCTCGGGAATCAGCCCCGGCACGGCCACGAGCTGCCAGCGCGTGGCGCGGTACAGGCGTTCGTTGACGTCGTCGAAGCGCGGGATGCGCTCCTTGGCGCCCAGCAGCGGCAGTGCGGCGATGAAGGCCTCGCTCGCCAGGCCCGGCAGCTGGGCCGACTGGCGCAGGTACAGGCGGTGGTAGGTGTCGTGGTCCTGCGCGGTGTAGGCGGCCCAGTCCTGCGCGCAGGTGTAGTCGTCCCGCGCGCGCGTGTAGTCGCCGCGCGGCGGGCGCTCGCTCGCGCCATAGACGGCGGGCTGCACGGCCATGTCACCCTCCCTTGGCCCGGGTGCCGATGACGCCGCGGTTGATCTGGTCGCGCTCCAGCGACTCGAACAGCGCCTTGAAGTTGCCCTCGCCGAAGCCCTCGTCGCCCTCGCGCTGGATGAACTCGAAGAACACCGGGCCCAGCATGGGGGTGGAGAAGATCTGCAGCAGCAGGCGCGGCCGGCCGCCGGCCGTGCTGCCGTCCAGCAGGATGCCGCGCGCCTGCAGCGCGGGCACGTCCTGGCCGTGGCCGGGCAGGCGTTTTTCCAGCATCCCGTAATAGACGTCGTTGGGCGCGGGGGCCAGGGGCACGCCGGCCAGGCCCAGGCGGTCCACCACGTCCACGAGCGAGTCGCAGATGAGCGCGATGTGCTGTATGCCCTCGCCGTTGAACTGCATCAGGAACTCCTCGATCTGGCCGCCGCCCTGGCGCGCCTCCTCGTTGAGCGGGATGCGGATCCTGCCGTCCGGCGCCGTCATGGCCTTGCTCGTCAGGCCCGTGTACTCGCCCTGGATGTCGAAGTAGCGGATCTCGCGGAAGTTGAACAGCCGCTCGTAGAAGTTCGCCCAGAAGCCCATGCGGCCGCGGTAGACGTTGTGCGTCAGGTGGTCGATCTCTTTCAGGCCGTGCCCCCCGGGGCGCTGGGGCACGCCCTCCAGCCACTCGAAGTCGATGTCGTAGATGGACTTGCCGTCCTCGAAGCGGTCGATCAGGTACAGCGGCGCGCCGCCTATGCCCTTGATGGCCGGCAGGCGCAGCTCCATGGGGCCGGTGGGGATCTCGATGGGCTGCGCGCCCAGCTCCAGCGCGCGCTTGTAGGCGCGGTGCGCGTCCCGCACGCGGAACGCCAGGCCGCAGGCCGAGGGGCCGTGCTCGGCGCCGAAGTAGGCGGCCTGGCTGTGCGGCTCGCGGTTCAGGATGAAGTTGATCTGGTTCTGGCGGTACAGCACCACGTCCTTGGAGCGGTGCCGCGCCACCAGGGTGAAGCCGAGCTGCTCGAACACCCGCTCCAGCAGCCCCGGCTGGGGCGAGGTGAATTCGACGAACTCGAAGCCCATCAGGCCCATGGGGTTCTCCCAGGCGGTGGTCTCGCGGGCGGCTTGGGTGGGCAGGGCGGCGGTCATGGGGGTGTCTCCTGTGTCTTGCGGTCGTTCGACTGTAGGGGGCGCGCGGATCATGTTTCTGGCGAATGCATGTGGGTTTGAGCACAGATCCGCAGGAATGTTGCGCAACATCAATGCAGCAGGCAGCCATTTGGCGCTACGCACCTAAAATCTCCGCCATGAGCGAACGCCGCCCCATCGCCCTCGACAAGCTCGACCGCGCCATCCTGCGCCGCCTGCAGGACAACGGCCGCGAGACCTACGACCTGATCGGCGAGCAGGTGGGCCTGTCGCCCAGCGCCGTGCTGCGCCGCGCCAGGCGGCTGGAGGAGGAAGGCGTGATCGACCGCTACGTGGCCCTGGTGCGGCCCGAGCACGTGGGCCTGGGCCTGACCGCCTACCTGAACGTGCGCCTGGAAAAGCACACCGAGAGCCACAAGCGCAACCCCATGGACCTGTTCCGCGCCAGCGTGCAGACCTGGCCCGAGGTGGTGGAATGCGCCGCCCTGACCGGCGAGATGGACTACCTGCTGCGCGTGGTGGTGGCCGACATGGCGCACTACAGCCGCTTCATCATGGACACGCTGCTCAAGCACCCCAGCGTGCAGGACTGCAAGACCAGCTTCGTGCTGGACCGGGTCAAGGCCACCACGGCCCTGCCGGTTTGAGATGAATGCTCTTATACCGATAGCTTTTAGCGCTTGTCCAGCGGGCATCTCGGCCACTTTTCGCCCCAAAAGCAAAATCCCGCACAATTTTGTTGCATTGCAACAAAAGCGCTGCAGGAATCTAGGGAAAACCCTAGAATCTGCCGCATCATGCTTCCACCCAAAGACTGGCTCCGCGCCTGCCTCGATGCCAGGCGGCGCCCTCACCGAGGTACTGCCATGAACACTGTGATGGTTCCCATCCGCACGCTGGTCCCGCGCCACCGCGAGCGCATCGCCCGGCACCTGCTGAACCTGAGCGAGCACGACCGCTACCTGCGCTTCGGCTACGCCGCCACCGACGAGCAGGTGCGCCGCTACGTGGACCTGCTCGACTTCGGGCGCGACGAGGTGTTCGGCATCTTCAACCGCCGGCTCGAACTCATCGCCATGGCCCATGTGGCCTTCGCCGAGTCCAAGGACTACCAGGGCTGCGCCGAGTTCGGCGTGTCCGTGCTCGCCAGCGCCCGCGGGCGCGGCTACGGCGCGCGGCTGTTCGAGCGCGCCGTGATGCTGGCGCGCAACCGCGGCGTGCGCATGATGTTCATCCACGCACTGACCGAGAACACGGCCATGCTCAGGATCGCGCGCAACGCCGGCGCCAGCGTGCAGCACGAGGGCTCGGAGTCCGAGGCCTACCTGCAGCTGCCGCCCGCGGGCCTGGATACGCGCGTGTCCGAGATCGTGGCCGAGCAGTTCGGCGAGGTGGACTACCAGCTCAAGAAGCAGGCGCGCCAGTTCTGGCGCCTGCTGGCCGACATGCAGGAAATCCGCCAGGGCGTGCGCGACGGGCGCCACCAGGCGGCCGAATAGGCCCCGCGCGGGGCCATGCGCCCCGGTCCCCGGCGCGGGGGGCGGCCGGGGCGATCCGCTATCCTTGGGGGCCTGTTTCACCACCGCACGTCCTGCCCCACTAGACCGTGTCCGACCCCCATCCCGCGCGCGCTTCCGACAAAAAGGAAGACAAGCGCACGTTCCTGCAGCGCCTCGTCGAGTTCCTCAACCCCGGGCCCGACTCCACCGCCGAGCTCATCGCCACCCTGGCCGAGGCCGAGGACAACGAGGTCATCAACACCGACGCACGCGTGATGCTGGAGCGCGTGCTGCGCATGGCCGAGATGACGACCAGCGACGTGCTGGTGCCCGCGCCGCGCATGGACATGCTGGACATCGATGCGCCGCTCGACTCGCTCATGGCCGAGGTGCTGCGCACCGCGCACTCGCGCTTTCCGGTCTACCAGGGCGAGCGCGACAACATCATCGGCATCCTGCTGGCAAAGGACCTGCTCAAGCTCTGGCGCTCGCCCGAGCTCAACGTCCGCAACCTGGTGCGCCCCGCGCTGTTCGTGCCCGAGAACAAGGGGCTGCACGCGCTCGAGCGCGAGTTCCGCAGCACGCGCAACCACATGGCCATCGTCATCGACGAATTCGGCCGCATCGCCGGGCTGGTGACCTTCGAGGACGTGATCGAGCAGATCGTGGGCGAGATCGAGGACGAGTTCGACATCCACGAGGAAGAGGGCGACATCTTCGGCCTGGCCGACCGCAGCTACCGCGTGAGCGGCGACACGCCCGTGGAGCGCGTGGCCGAGACCTTCGGCGTGGCGCTGCACGCGAGCGACCCCCACGAGAGCTTCGACACCATCGGCGGGCTGATCGCGCACGAGATCGGCCGCGCGCCGCGCAAGGGCGAGACCGTGACGCTGTGCGGCCTGCGGTTCGTGGTGCTGCACACCAAGGGCGGCCTGGTGCGCTGGTTCAAGGTCACGCCCGCCCCGGCGGACGCGGCGCCGGACGGATCCGCGCGCTGATGGCCGCCTCCCGCTTCGCCGGCGCCCCGGCTCCGCGCCGCGGGCCCCTGCCCTGGCTGCTGGTCCTGGCGGCAGGCCTGGCGCAGGCCGCGTCGCTGGCCTGGCCCTGGGGTGGGCAGCCCCTGTGGTGGCTGCAGATCCTGTCGCTCGCGCTGCTGGCCCGGGTGCTGCTGGCCGCGGGCGGGGCGCGCCGCGCGGCCCTGCTCTCCTGGCTGTTCGCCACGGCCTGGCTGGCGGGCACCTTCTGGTGGTTGTTCATCTCCATGCACACCTATGGCGGCCTGGCCGCGCCGCTGGCCGTGCTGGCCGTGCTGGGCCTGGCGGCCTTCCTGGGCAGCTACTATGCGGCGGCATCGGCGCTTTTTTGGGTCCTGAGGCCCACCAACAGGTCGCTGGCAGCTATCGTTTTTGCCACCCTGTGGCTGCTCGCGGAACTGGCGCGCGGGCAGTGGTGGACGGGATTTCCCTGGGGCGCGGGGGGCTACGCGCATGCCGACGGGCCGCTGGCCGTGCTGGCGCGCTGGCTCGGCGTGTACGGCATGGGCCTGGCGGCGGCGCTGCTCGCCATGGGGCTGGCGCAGTGGCGCGGCGCCGACCTGCGCCGCCCGCGCTGGTGGGCGGGGGCGGCCGCGCTGGTCCTGGCATGGGCGGGCCTGGCCGCGCAGCGCCACTGCGCCATCGAGGGCTGCGGGGCGCCGGCGCCGCAGCACGCGCCCCTGTCCCTGTCCCTGCTGCAGGGCAACATCCCGCAGGACGAGAAATTCCAGCCCGGCAGCGGCGTACCCATGGCGCTGCAGTGGTACCACGACCAGCTGCGCGCGGCCGATGCCGCGCTGGTCGTCGCGCCGGAGACGGCCATACCGCTGCTGCCCCGGCAGCTCGCGCCCGGCTACCTGGACGCGATCGCCGAGCGCTACGGCAAGGGCGCTCAGGCGCTGCTGCTGGGCATACCGCTGGGCAGCCTGGAGCAGGGCTACACCAACTCGGTGCTGGGCTTCGCGCCGGGCGGGCAGCGGCCCTACCGCTACGACAAGCACCACCTGGTGCCGTTCGGCGAATTCATACCGCCGTTCTTCCGCTGGTTCACCGACATGATGAACATCCCCCTGGGCGACTTCGACCGCGGCGCGCTGGACCAGCCGTCGCTCGCCTGGGCGGGCGAGCGCATCGCGCCCAACATCTGCTACGAGGACTTGTTCGGCGAGGAACTCGGCGCGCGCTTTCGCGACCCGCAAAACAGCCCGACCATCATGGCCAACCTGAGCAACATCGGCTGGTTCGGCGACACGGTGGCCATCGACCAGCACCTGGCCATCAGCCGCCTGCGCGCGCTGGAGTTCGAGCGCCCCATGGTGCGCGCCACCAACACCGGCGCCACGGCCGTCATAGACCACCGCGGCCGGGTCAGCCACCGCCTGCCCTCCTACCAGCGCGGCGTGCTGCACGCCCGGGTGCAGGGCCGCGGCGGCGCCGTCACGCCCTATGCCTGGTGGGTGTCGCGCCTGGGGCTGGCGCCGCTGTGGGCGCTGGGGCTGGGCGTGGCGGCATGGGCCTGGCTTCTGCGCCGAAAACCCTGAGAACCTGTTTGCGCCGCCGGCCTGGCGGGACACGGGATAATGGGCACCTTTGCGGCGCTGGCCGGTGGCCAGCGGATTCCAACAAACACGTCTGACAATGGCTGATTCCTTTTCCTACGAACAACTGATTGCTTCCGGCGAGGGCCGGTTGTTCACCCCCGACAGCGGGCGCCTGCCCCTGCCTCCCATGCTGATGTTCGACCGCATCACGCACATCGATGCCGACGGCGGCGCGCATGGCCTGGGGAAAATCGTTGCCGAGCTGGACGTGAAGCCCGACCTGTGGTTCTTCGCCTGCCACTTCCAGGGCGACCCGGTGATGCCCGGCTGCCTGGGGCTCGACGCCATGTGGCAGCTCATCGGCTTCTACCTGACCTGGCTGCGCCTGCCGGGGCGCGGGCGCGCCCTGGGGGCGGGCGAGGTCAAGTTCACCGGCGAGGTGGGGCCGGACGTGAAGCTCGTGACCTACGAGATCGACATCAAGCGCGTCATCAAGCGCAAGCTCAACATGGCCATCGGCGACGCACGCCTGCTTGCCGACGGCAAGGAAATCTACGTGGCCAACGACCTGCGCGTGGGGTTGTTCCTGCGCGAGGGCGACTGACGGGGAGTCGCAGCATGAGCAAGAGACGGGTGGTGATCACAGGCGCGGGCATCGTCTCGTGCATCGGCAACGACCTGCAGACCGTGGAGTCTTCCCTGCGCGAGGGCAGGAGCGGCATCAAGGCAGTCGCGAAGTTCACCGAGCTGGGCCTGCGCAGCCAGGTGGCGGGCGTGCCCGAGATCGACATCGAGGCGCGCATCGACAGGAAGCAGCTGCGCTTCATGGGCGACGCGGCCGCCTATGCCCAGATCGCGCTCGAGGACGCCATCGCGCAGTCCGGCCTCGCGCCGGAGCAGGTCAGCCATCCGCGCACCGGCCTCATCATGGGCTCGGGCGGCGGCTCGCCGGCCAACCAGATCGAGGCCGCCGACACCCTGCGCGAGAAGGGCATCCGCCGCGTCGGGCCGTACCAGGTCACGCGCTGCATGAGCAGCACCGTCTCGGCCTGCCTGGCCACCAACTTCAAGGTCAAGGGCATCAACTACTCCATCACCTCGGCCTGCTCCACGTCCGCGCACTGCATCGGCGCGGCGGCGCAGCAGATCGCGTGGGGCATGCAGGACGTGATGTTCGCCGGCGGCGGCGAGGAGCTGTCCTGGGGCATGGCCCTGCTGTTCGACGGCATGGGCGCGATGGCCGCCAAGTACAACGCCACGCCCGAGAAGGCCGCGCGCGCCTATGACGCGAACCGCGACGGCTTCGTGATCGCCGGCGGCGGCGGCGCCGTGGTGCTGGAAAGCCTGGAGCACGCCCAGGCGCGCGGCGCCACCATCCTGGCCGAGGTCGTGGGCTTCGGCGCCACCAGCGACGGCGAGGACATGGTGGCCCCCTCGGGCGACGGCGCCATCGCCTGCATGCGCCAGGCCATGGAAGGCCTGGACGGCCCCATCGACTACATCAACACCCACGGCACCTCCACCCCCGTGGGCGACATGCAGGAGGTGCGCGCCATGCAGGCCGTGTTCGGCGACGCCGTGCCGCCGTTCTCCAGCACCAAGTCGCTCACCGGCCACTCGCTGGGCGCCACCGGCGTGCAGGAGGCGATCTACTGCCTGATCATGCTGAACAAGGGCTTCATCGCCGGCTCCGTCAACGTCGAGACGCCCGACCCGCAGCTGGGCGGCATGCCCCTGGTCACGCAGACGCGCGGTGCCGATCTGACCACCGTGCTGTCCAACAGCTTCGGGTTCGGCGGCACCAATGCCAGCCTGGTGCTGCGGCGCTGGAAATAAAGCACACCCCCAGCACACCCCCCTGAGGCGCTGACGCGCCCTCCCCCCCCTCTCTCTCGCTGCGCGCGGGAGGGAGGACGACGCCAATGGCCTGGCAAAGCCAGCTCCACGGCGTCTGCGGGCATGGGTCGCGCCCGGTTTCACGCCTGCAGCAGCGCCAGGCAGTCCCGCAGCACGCGCGGGTCGAAGGCCATCTCCACGTGCGCCACGCCCGCGATGAAGCGGTTGTCGGCCCCGTCGAGCATGGCGGCGGCCGGCGGGTAGACCACGTTGTCGCCGTTGGAGTACCAGCACACGAACAGGGCCGCGCGGCCCGGGGGCTCCTGCGCGCGCAGCTGCCGCACCCAGGGGCCGTGCAGGCGCATCTGGGCGCCGTTGGTGCTGCGCGCGTGCGCCGCGGGCCAGGTGCCGTGGTGCGGCGTGCCCAGCGTGACGATGCGGTGCACGCGCGCGTCGGCCCCCGGCACGGCGCGCAGCCAGGCGCGGACGGCCAGGCCGCCCATGCTGTGGCCCACGACCAGCGGCGCGCGGCCCGTGGCCTCGGCGACGCGGCGCACGGCCGCGTCGATGGCGGGCGCGTAGCCGTCGATGGAGCCGAAGGCCGGCTCCAGCGTCACGGCCGCGAAGGCATGGCCGCGCGCGCGCAGCAGCGCGAACCACGGCGTCCAGAACGCGCGGTTGCACAGGAAGCCGTGCACCAGCACCACGCCGCGCGGCACGGGCGCGCCGGGCGGCGGCAGCCAGTCGGCCACGGCCCGTTCGCGAAACGGCTGCCACCAGCCGAACACCAGGGCCGCCCAGCGCGACTCGGCCCACCAGGCGCGCAGCAGCCGCGCCGGCCCCGGGCGCGGCGTCGCATCGCGCCGGCAGACCCAGGCCATGAGCAGGAACTGCGGCAGCATGCACAACCGCGACAGCAGCGGAACGGCCACCGGGCCCGCCAGCGCCAGGGCCGGCGAGCGCCGCCAGAAGCCCAGCACCCACGCCGCCATCCACAGCCAATGCAGGGCCACCAGCCAGCGCTGCCAGCGTGCATTCGTCATGGCGATAGCCTCCCTGTCTCGTGTTCCATCCTGTCTCCTGCGCGACCGGCCCTGGGACAAGCCCGATAGGGCCGCCGGGGCGCCGCTTCGACAATCATGCCCATCTTCACCAAGGCTCCCCCGCATGGACCGCATCTGGCTCAGAAACTATCCCCCCGGCGTACCCCACGAGGTGGACGCCGACGCCTACCCTTCCGTGGCGCAAATGCTCGAGGAATCGTTTCGCCGCCATGCCGACCGCCCGTTCTCCGTGTGCATGGACCGCTGGATGCGCTACGGCGAGCTCGACCGCCTGTCGGCCCGGCTCGGCGCCTGGCTGCAGGGCCAGGGCCTGGAGCCAGGCGCGCGCGTGGCCATCATGCTGCCCAACGTGCCGCAGTTCGCCGTGGCCATGGCGGCCGTGCTGCGCGCGGGCTACACCTGCGTGAACGTGAATCCGCTGTACACGGCGCGCGAGCTCGCGCACCAGCTGCGGGATTCGGGCGCCTGCGCCATCGTGATCCTGGAGAACTTCGCCCACACGCTGGCCGAGGTGATCGAAGAGACGGCCGTGCGGCACGTGGTGGTCGCCTCCATGGGCGACCTGCTCGGGCCCTGGCGCGGGCGCTGGATCAGCTTCGCCGTGCGCCACCTGGCCAAGATGGTGCCGGCCTACGCGCTGCCGCTGTCGGGCGGGCGCCAGGTGCTGCCCTTCAGGCGCGCGCTGGCGCTGGGCGCGCGCCGGCGCCTGAACCCGCCGCAGGTCACGCCCGACACGCCGGCCTTCCTGCAGTACACGGGCGGCACCACGGGCCTCTCGAAAGGCGCGGTGCTGACGCAGCGCAACATCGTCGCCGCCACGCTGCAGGCCGAGGCCTGGTTCAGCCCCGCGCTGGCCCGGGTGGGCGACACGCGCCGCATCAACAGCATCGCGGCCCTGCCGCTGTACCACATCTTCGCGCTCACGCTGTGCCTGCTGGCGATACGCCAGGGCTCGCACCTGACCCTGATCCCCAACCCGCGCGACATACCGAAGTTCGTGCAGGCGCTGAAGAAGCGGCCCTTCCACCTGCTGCCGGCCGTGAACACGCTGTTCAACGCGCTGCTGCAGAACGCGCAGTTCCGCCGGCTCGACTTCTCGCAGCTGTGCGTTTCCCAGGCCGGCGGCATGGCGGCCAGCGAGGCCACGGCCGCGCAGTGGAAGCGGCTCACGGGCGGCACCATGATCGAGGGCTGGGGCATGAGCGAGACCTGCGCCATAGGCACGAACAACCCGGTGAACAGCCAGGCCTTCAACGGCAGCATAGGCCTGCCGCTGCCGGGCATAGACATCGCCATCAAGGACGACGCGGGCGCCAGCCTGCCCCTGGGCCAGCCGGGCGAGATCTGCATACGCGGCCCCAACGTCATGCCCGGCTACTGGAACCAGCCCGAGGAGAGCGCGCGCGCCTTCACGGCGGACGGCTTCATGCGCACGGGCGACATCGGCGTCATGGACGAGCAGGGTTACACCCGCATCGTGGACCGCAAGAAGGACATGATCCTGGTGAGCGGCTTCAACGTCTACCCCAACGAGCTCGAACAGGTGGTGGCCCTGTGCCCCGGCGTGCTCGAATGCGCGGCCGTGGGCGTTGCCGACGACAAGCAGGGCGAGGCCATCAAGGTCTTCGTGGTGCGCAGCGACCCTGCGCTCACCGAGGACGAGGTGGAGCGCCACTGCCACCAGCACCTGACGGGCTACAAGCGGCCAAAATACATCGAGTTCCGCGACGAGTTGCCCAAGACCAACGTGGGCAAGATCCTGCGGCGCGAACTGCGCGCCAGCACGTGAAATCACTTCCCGAGAAACCACAAAAACGATAGCTTATGCCGCTTGAGTCACCTGCCCTTCCGCCCGGAATCACTGTTTTCGAACGCGGCTGGCTGTCGGCCAACAACGTGCTGTTCCACGGGCGCGGCGCCACGGCGCTGGTCGACAGCGGCTACTGCGCCCACGCGGCGCAGACCGTGGCGCTGGTGGAGTCGGGCCTGCAGGGGCGGCCGCTGGACCAGTTGCTCAACACCCACCTGCACAGCGACCACTGCGGCGGCAATGCCGCGCTGCAGGCGCGCTGGCCGCAGCTCGCCACGCACATTCCCCCCGGGCAATGGGAGCAGGTGCAGGCCTGGGACCCGGTGGCCCTGAGCTACGAGCCCACGGGCCAGGACTGCCCGCGCTTTCGCGCCGACGGCAGGCTCATGCCCGGCAGCGAGGTGCCGCTGGGCGGCCGCGCCTGGCAGGTGCATGCCGCGCCCGGCCACGACAGCCACGCCGTGCTGCTGTTCGAGCCCGGCGCGCGCGTGCTGATCTCGGGCGATGCGCTGTGGGAGAACGGCTTCGGCGTGGTTTTCCCCGAGCTCGACGGCGTGCACGCCTTCGCCGACGTGGGCGCCACGCTGGACCTGATCGAGCGGCTCGATCCGCTCACCGTCATCCCCGGCCACGGCAGCGTGTTCGGCGACGTGCCGGCGGCCATCGCGCGCGCGCGCCGGCGCCTGGCGGGTTTCGAGGCCGACCCGGTGAGGCACGCACGCCACGCGGCCAAGGTGCTGCTCAAGTACAAGCTGCTCGAATGGCAGCAGGCGCCGCTGGCGCGGGTCCAGGCCTGGCTGGACGCCACGCCGTACTACACGCGGCTGCACGGCCGCTACTTCGCCGACCGCAGCGCCGGCCAGTGGACGGCCGAGCTGATCCAGGAGCTCGTGGACGGCGGCGCCGCCCGGCGCGAGGGCGAGATGCTGCACAACGCCTGAAATCCGCACGGCCACGCGGCCGCGCTGCGTACCCGTTGCCGTATGGCAACAAACCGGCCTCCCGATGACGCGCCCGATACGCAAATGCAAATTTTTCGCATTCATTTTCTCGAATGCGATTGATTTGCAACAATAATCGCTCGCGAAATTCAACTACCGTCGGGAGCAACATGCCGTCTTTTTCCTCCATCAAAAAACCCAAGAGCCTGCGCATGGCCGCCGCCCTGCTGCCGCTGTCGGCCATGGCCCAGCAGGCGCCGGCACCGGCGCCCGTCCACACCCTGCCCGCCGTGACCGTGCAGGAACAGGCCATCGACCCCAATCCCAACGCCGAGGTGGGCGCTCCCTACAAGGCCAAGACCTCGGCCGACACGCGCCACACCCGCCCGCTGGCCGAGACGCCCCAGACCATCCAGGTGCTGACCAAGTCGGCCATCGATGACTCCGGCGCCACCGACCTGAAGCAGATCCTGGCGGCCCAGCCCGGCATCACGCTGGGCACGGGCGAGAACGGCAATGCCTTCGGCGACCGCTACATCATCCGCGGCCAGGAGGCGCGCTCCGACGTGTTCGTGGACGGCCTGCGCGACCCCGGCATGACCACGCGCGAGAGCTTCGCCGTCGAGCAGATCGAAATCACCAAGGGCCCCAACTCCAGCTTCGCCGGCCGCGGCAGCGCTGGCGGTGCCATCAATGCCATCACCAAGCAGGCCACGCTGGACTACGACTTCACGCGCGTCTCCGCCGGCGTGGGCACGGACAGCCACCACCGCCTGACCATGGACATGAACAAGGCCTTCAGCGACACGTTCGCGCTGCGCGCCAATGCCCTGACCTCGGGCGAGGACGTGCCCGACCGCAGCCCCTCCAGGCGCCGTCGCGACGGCCTGGCGCTGTCGGGCCTGTGGGAGGTCAACAACGACCTGTCGGTCACGCTGGACTACTACGGCCTGCGCGCCAAGGACAAGCACCCCGACCTGGGCGGCTACCTCGTGGGCACGGTGCCCAACCGCCGCCCGGCCACGGGCGTGCCGGTCTACGCGCAGGGCAACGACTTCCTGCAGTCCGACGTGGACACGGCCACCGCGCGCATCAACTACCGCTTCGCGCCCAACGTCAGGCTCACCAGCCTGACGCGCTACGGCCAGTCCGACAACAGCTACGCCACCACCGGCGCATCGTTCAACGCCACCGCGCAGCGCCCTGCCATCGACAACGGCCACACCGGCTGGCAAGACGTGAAGTACTTCGCCCACCAGGACAACCTGCGCTGGGACAAGGAGATCGGCGGCCTCAAGCACGAGTTCATCTTCGGCTTCGAGTACACCAACCACCGCGTCAAGTCGGGCAACTACCGCGTCACCTCCGCCGGCACGCCCAACTGCCGCACCAGCGCCACGGCCACCAGCAACAACGGTTTCTGCATGACCGACGCGAACGGCGTGCTGCTGCCCAACCTGGGCGACCTGGCCGGCCGCAGCTACGACCGCAACGCCATGAGCCGCGACTGGCACGTGAAGACCTTCGCGCTGTCGGTCATGGACACGGTGGACCTGACCGACAGGTGGACGCTGTTCGGCGGCCTGCGCGCCGACCACACCGACCTGAGCCTGTCCACGTACAACGCCGGCACCGGCGCGCAAACCGCCGACTATGGCTATAACGACACGCTGCTCAACGGCCACCTGGGCGTGAGCTACAAGATCAACCCCATGGGCATGGTCTACGCCAGCTACGGCACCGCGCAGGACATCAACGGCGGCGAGTCCGACGTGGGCACCAGCGCAGGCTACGGCGGCCTGGTGGTGGACAGGTTCGGCAACGCCAACGCCAAGCCGGAAACCTCGCAGAACTTCGAGATCGGCACCAAGTGGAACCTGCTGGACGACAAGCTGCTGCTCACGGCCGCCGCCTTCCGCACGACCAAGAAGGACGTGATGGAAGCCGCGCCGGGCAACACCGGCTATGACTCCGCAGGCATGTTCAACACCGGCAAGAACCGCGTGCAGGGCATCGAATTCGGGCTGGCGGGCAACGTGACCAAGCAACTGCAGATGCAGGCCGGCATGGCCTTCATGAAGTCCAAGGTGCTGGGCTCGGTGAATCCCGCCAACATCGGCAACCCGCTGTCCAACTTCGCCGACCGCACCTTCGGCGTGCAGGGCAAGTACCAGCTCACGCGCGATTTCTCGCTGGGCGCAGGCGCGCGCTACGAGAGCAACCGCTGCGGCGGCCAGCCCGACACGGGCGCCGGCTACGCCAACGGCATGTGCTCGCAGCCCGTGCCCTCGTTCACCGTGTACGACCTGTTCGCCAGCTACCGCATCAACAAGCATGCCGACCTGCGCCTGAACGTGCTGAACGCGACCGACAAGGACTACTACACGGCCGTGTACCGCTCGGGCGCCTTCCTGTACAAGGGCGACGGCCGTGCGGTGCGCCTGACGCTGAACCTGGACCTGTAAGGCAAAATGGCCGCTGGCGCTTACTGGGTGGGCGCCAGCAGCTATTGTTTTTGATGAACCCTGCCAACCGCATCCCCCCCGGCGTCTGGAACGCCATCGACTACGAACGCCTGGCCCCCCAGGCCATGGATGCGGGCCGCCACGCCTACGTGGCCGGCGGCTGCGGCTGGGATGCGACGGTGGCCGCCAACCGCACCGCCTTCGCTCATTGGTCCGTGCTGCCGCGCCTGCTGCGCGACGTGCGCGCGGGCCACACGCGCCTGCGGCTGGGCGGCATGGACCTGCCCCACCCCCTGCTGCTGGCGCCCGTGGCGCACCAGCGGCTGGCCCACCCCGACGCCGAGATCGCCACCGCCCGCGCCGCCCAGGCCACGGGCAGCTGCCTGGTGGCGAGCACGCTGTCGTCCTGCACGCTGGAGGACATCGCCGCGGCCAGCGGCCCGGCGCGCTGGTTCCAGCTCTACCTGCAGCCGGAACGCGAACACAGCCTGGACCTGCTGCGCCGCGCCGAGGCGGCGGGCTACCGCGCCATCGTGCTCACGCTGGATGCCAGCATCCAGCTGGCCAGCCGCAGCGCGCTGCAGGCCGGCTTTGCCATGCCCCCCGACTGCGTGCCCGCCAATCTGGCGGGCTACCCCCAGCCGGCGCCGGCGCAGCCGGCCGCGGGCGAGAGCCGCATCTTCCAGGGCGCCATGCGCCACGCCCCGCGCTGGGACGACCTGCGCTGGCTGCAGGCCAGCACGCACCTGCCCGTCTGGATCAAGGGCGTGCTGCACCCCGAGGACGCGCGCGCGCTGCAGGCCGCCGGCGCGGCCGGCCTCATCGTCTCCAACCACGGCGGGCGCAGCCTGGACGGCGCGCCCGCCAGCCTGCGGATGCTGCCCGCCCTGCGCGCCGCCGTGGGCGCCGGCTACCCCCTGCTGCTCGACGGCGGCGTGCGCAGCGGCCAGGACGCCTTCAAGGCCCTGGCCCTGGGCGCCGACGCGGTGCTCGTCGGCCGACTGCAGGTCTACGCCCTGGCCGTGGCCGGCGCCCTGGGCGTGGCCCACATGCTGCAGATGCTGGCCGAGGAACTGCACGCCTGCATGGCGCAGGCCGGCTGCGCCCGGCTGTCCGACATCACCCCCGACACCCTCACTCCCCACCGACCATGCTGATCTCCATAGACCAGGTCCTTACCCAGGAGCAGGTGCGCCAGTTCCGCCAGGAACTGGACGCCGCCAACTGGGACGACGGCGCCGCCACCGCGGGCACGCTGGCCAAGGCCGTCAAGCACAACCAGCAGATCGCCGACGGCAGCGAGCTGGCCGTGCGCCTGGGCCAGCAGATACTGCGCCGCCTGGCACAGACGCCGCTGTTCATCAGCGCCGCGCTGCCGCGCACCATCTACCCGCCGAAATTCAACCGCTATGCGGGCGGCGGCACCTACGGCGCGCACGTGGACAGCGCGCTCATGTACCTGCCCGGCAGCGCCCAGCAGATGCGCACCGACCTGTCGGCCACGCTGTTCCTGGCCGAGCCCGAGGAATACGAGGGCGGCGAACTGGAGGTGGAAGGCCCGTTCGGCGTGCAGGCCGTGAAGCTGGCCGCGGGCGACATGGTGCTCTATCCCTCCACCAGCCTGCACCGCGTGACGCCCGTCACCCGCGGCGCGCGTGTGGCCTCGTTCTTCTGGATCGAGAGCCTGGTGGCCGACGAGAGCGAACGCACGCTGCTGTTCGACCTGGACCAGTCGATACAGCAGCTCACCCCCCTGGTGGCGCCGGACGACATGCGGCTCGTGCAGCTCACCGGCGTGTACCACAACCTGCTGCGCCGCTGGGCAAAACCCTGAAGAAAGGAAATAGAAACACCATGCACTGGATCACCCGCATCGCCGCCCTCGCCCTCGCCGCCAGCGCGGGCGCCGCCTTCGCCCACGGCAAGGTGGAATGCAAGGAACACCCCAAGGCCGAATGGCGCTCCCACACCGAGCTGGAGAAGAAGCTCGTCCAGGAAGGCTGGACCATCCGCCGCATGGAAAAGACCGACACCTGCTACGAGGTCTACGGCAAGACCCCCGACGGCAAGCGCGTGGAGGCCTTCTTCGATCCCAAGACCTTCGAGCGCGTGGAAGACTGATGCGCGTGTGGGACGCGCCGGTGCGCCTGCTGCACTGGGGCATGGTGGCCGCCGTGGCCGTGGCCTGGTGGAGCAGTGACGACACCGGCCCGCTGCACGAGAACACGGGCTACGTGGTCGTCGCGCTGCTCGCCGCGCGCCTGGCCTGGGGCTTTCGCGGCAGCCATTACGCGCGCTTCGCGCAGTTCGTGCGCGCGCCGCGCGCCACGCTGGCCTACGCGCACGCGGCGCTGGCGGGCCATGCGCCGCGCTACATCGGCCACAACCCGCTGGGCGGCTGGATGGTGCTGGCGCTGCTGGCCGACCTGGGGCTGCTGGGCTTCACCGGCTGGCTCTACACCACCGACATGTTCTGGGGCTACGGCTGGCTCGCCAACCTGCACAAATGCCTGGGCTGGGCGCTGCTGGCGCTGATCGCGCTGCACGTGGCCGGCATGCTGTGGACGAGCTGGCAGCACCGCGAGAACCTGGTGCGCGCCATGGTCACGGGCGAGAAGGCGCCGCCCGCGGGTGACGATGTAGCATGAAAAGTGGCTGCAGCGCTTGATGGACAAGCGCCTGCAGCTCGCTTTTCAATAGCGAACGCCGATCAAGGCAGATCCTTGTTCGGCTCCGGCTCGCGCGCGTCGCGCGGGCCCACCAGCCCCAGGCGGCTCTTGAGCGACTGCGGCTGGCCGGTCAGGATGGCGGCGTAGTTCACGGTGTTGGCCAGCACCTTCTTGACGTAGTCGCGCGTCTCGTTGAAAGGCACGTTCTCGGCCCAGATGGCGGCGTCCAGCACCGGGCCGTTGCGCCAGTTGCGCGGGCGGCCCGGGCCGGCGTTGTAGGCGGCGGCGGCCAGGGGCATGGAGCCGTCGAAGTCGTCCAGCGCCAGCTTGAGGTAGGCCGTGCCTATGGTGATGTTGGTGTCGCGGTCGTTGATCTGCTGGGGCGTGAAGCCCGTCAGGCCGATCTTGCGGGCCGTCCAGCGCGCCGTGGCCGGCATGACCTGCATGAGCCCCGAGGCGCCCACGCCCGAGCGCGCGTCCATGATGAAGCGGCTTTCCTGGCGGATCAGGCCGTAGACGTAGGCGGGGTCCAGGCCTATGCCCTTGGCGCGCTGCACCACGGCGGCCTGGTACGGCATGGGAAAGCGCTGCGCCACGTCGATGACGCCGCGCGTGCGCTCGCTGGTGTTGATGCAGCGGTCCCACACCTGCCGCTCGCAGGCCAGGTCGGCCGCGGCCAGCAGCTCGCGCTCGGGCATGCCGCCCGGCTGGTGCAGGTTGGTGGTGTAGTTCCACTCGCGCACGCCCTCGCTGCGCAGGCCCAGCGCGATGGCGTACAGCGCCCGGTTCAGGCCGGGGTTGGCGCGCGCCGCGGCCTTTTCGGCGTCGGTGAGCGGCGCGGGCGCGGGCGCGGGCGTGACGCGCGCGCCCAGTTCCTCCAGCGCCAGCTGTTCGTAGAAGCCCGTGGTGCCGGCGATGCGCTCGTACAGCTGGCGCGCCGCGGCGCGGTCTTCGTCGCTGGCGCGCCCCGCCGCGAGGGAGCGGGCCTTCCAGTACACCCAGGCGCTGTCCTGGCGCGCGCCGGCGCTCATGGCGTCGATGCTGCGGCCCACCAGCTTCCACTGGCCGGCGCGCAGCGCGGCACGCACCTTCCAGGCGAGCATGTCGTCGGTGAGGTCGGCGTCGCGGCCCACGTTGCCGAAGTAGGCGAGCGCATCGGGCGACAGCGACAGCGCCGCCTGCTTGCCGATCAGGCCCCAGAGCCAGTTGCGCTCCTCGGCCGACAGGTGCACGCCCCATTTGCTGTCCAGCAGGCCCGCCGCGGCGCCGGCATCGCCCATGGCCATGCGCACCAGGGCCAGCACCACCAGCTCCTGCCGCTCCTTGCCCCGGGCCGTGGCGCGGCCCGCGAGGTACTTGGCAGGGGAGTCCAGCGCCTCGCGCAGCTGCGCCAGCGCCTCGGGCACGACGATCTCCACCGCCTTGCGCGCCACGCGCAGGCGGTTGGCCTCGGCGGCCAGGCGCGCCTTGCGCCACACGTCCAGGGGCTTGATCTTCCTGGCCGCCAGCATCTCGGCGGCGGCGTTGGAGCAGCCGTCGTCCAGGTCGCGCAGCGCATACCAGTTGCGCAGCACCTCGGCGCCGGCGTCCTCGGCGGCCGTGCCCTTGATCTGGTCGATGGCGAGCGCATAGCAGCGCACCTCGCGGTCGTCGCCCATGCGGTAGTGCGTGTGCAGATCGGCGAACTGGTCCCATTCGCGGCGCTGGCCCAGCAGCAGCAGCCAGTCGTTGCGCAGGCGGTCCTCCTGGTAGGTGCCGGCGAAGCGCTGCAGGAAGGCGTTCACCTCGTCGCCCTGGGCCTGGTCCAGCCGCGCGCGCAACTCCCAGTAGGCGGCCCAGGGTTCCAGCGCATGGCCGCGCACGGTGGGCAGCAGCGCGGTCAGTCTTGACTTGTCTCCCTTGCGGAAGGCCTGCTGCATCTCCAGCAGGGTATCGTCGCCACGGTTCTGGGCCACGGCCCACGGGGCGGCGGCAGCCAGCGCGGCCCCTGCGATCAGCGGTGTCAAAATCTTGAGCCAATGCATTGGGGTATTATGTAATGAACAAAGCAGCCCTGCGCCGCACTTTGGTAGCACAACGCCTGGACATGCCCGACCGGCTGCGGCGCGCCGATCTGCTGCAGCGCGTGATGCGCATCTGGCTCGTGGACCGCCCGGACACCGTGATCGGCGCCTACTGGCCCATCAAGGGCGAGTTCGACCCCCTGCCCGCCCTGCACCGCTGGAAGGAAGACGGCGAGCTGCTGGACGAACCCCAGCGCCGCCGCATCGGCCTGCCCGTGGTGGACAAGGCGCACAAGACCCTCACCTTCCACGCCTGGTACCCCGGCTGCCCCATGGAGGAGGACGCCTACGGCATCCCCAAGCCCAAGGACACCGAGGTCATCGTGCCCACGCTGCTGTTCGTGCCCTGCGTGGGCTACGGGCCGGGCGGCTACCGGCTGGGCTATGGCGGCGGCTTCTACGACCGCACGCTGGCCGCGCTGCTGCCGCGCCCCACGACCGTGGGCCTGGGTTTCACCCACGGCTATGTCGACGATTTCGAACCCGAGGCGCACGACATGCCGCTGGACGCCATACTGAACGACAACGGCGTCGTCTGGCCCATATGAAGAAACCCCGGTAAACGCCTACCAGGCATGCGCCGGCAGCTCACTTTTCATGAGCAACGAAAGGAGACCCCCGCCATGCTGCAGCTGTACATCGGCAACAAGAACTATTCGTCGTGGTCCATGCGCCCCTGGGTGCTGCTGCGCCAGGCCGGCATCGCGTTCGAGGAAGTGCCCGTGCGCTTCGACAGCTTCGACGCGAACTCCCAGTTCAAGCGCCAGCTCAAGGCCGTGAGCCCCACGGCCAAGGTGCCGGTGCTGGTCGATGGCGGCATCACCGTCTGGGACAGCCTGGCGATCGCCGAATACCTGGCCGAGACCCACCCCGACAAGCGCCTGTGGCCCGAGGACCGCGCCGCGCGCGCCCACGCCCGCAGCGTGACGGCCGAGATGCACAGCGGCTTCGCCGCCCTGCGCGGCGCCTGCCCCATGAACATCGAGGCGCGCCTGCCCGAGGTGGGCGCCATCCTCTGGCGCGACCGGCCCGGCGTGCGCGCCGACGTGCAGCGCCTGGTGGACATGTGGGGCGAGCTGCTGGCGCGCCACGGCGGCCCCCTGCTGTTCGGCCACTTCACGATCGCCGACGCGTTCTACGCCCCCGTGTGCATGCGCCTGGCCACCTACGCCCTGCCGCTGCCCCAGCCGATTGCCGACTACGTGCAGCGCGTGCGGCAGCTGCCGGGGGTCAAGGCCTGGACGGATGCCGCGCTGGCCGAGGCGGACTTCCGGGACTTCGAGGAACCGTACCGCGCGCGCCGCGATTGAACGGCCAGGGTACGCCACCATGAGGCTGCACATCCTGTCGGACCTGCACCTGGGCGTGCAGGGCATGGAGCACCCGCGCACCGGCGCCGACGCGGTCGTGCTGGCCGGCGACATCGCCCGGCCCGAGCAGGCCGTCGCCTGGGCCCGGGGCTTCGGCAAGCCGGTGCTGTACGTGCCGGGCAACCACGAGTTCTATGGCGCGAGCCACGCGCAGGCCGTCGCCGAGCTGGAGCGGCTGAGCCGGGGCACGCAGGTGCACGTGCTGTCCAACCACAGCCTGCGGCTGGGCGGCGTGCGCTTCGTGGGCTCCACGCTGTGGAGCGACTTCCGCATCTTCGCCAGCGACGCGGAACGCCAGCACGCCATGGCCGAGGCCCAGCGCTTCATGCGCGACTTCAGCCGCATCCGCATGGGCCCGGGGCCGGACGACGCGCTGTTCACCCCGCAGGACGCGGCGGCCCTGCACGAGGCCAGCGTGCGCTGGCTGCGCCAGGCCCTGGCCGAGCCGTTCGACGGCCCCACGGTCGTCGTCACGCACCACGCGCCCACGCTGCAAAGCATCCACCCGCGCTTCGCCGGCTCGCCGCTGAACGCCATCTTCGTGTCCGACGCCGAACAGCTCGTGGCCGCCAGCGGCGCCCGCCTGTGGATACACGGCCACACGCACGACAGCTTCGACTACGCCGTGCACGGCACGCGCGTGCTGTGCAACCCGCGCGGCTACGGCAAGGACGGGGTGAACGAAAACCCGCTGTTCGACCCGGCGCTGGTGGTCGAGGTGGCCGCCTGAATCACTCCGCGACGATCCTGTGGCGCGCCGCCAGCCGCTTCCACATGCCCAGCTCTTCCCGCAGCCGGGCCGCGAAGGCGTCGGCCGTCAGCCCCGCGGGCACCGCGCCGTCGGGGTTGAGGATGGCCGCCAGCTCCGCGGATGCGGCGATCTCGTTGATCTCGCGGTTGTAGCGCTCCACCAGCGCCGCCGGCGTTCCCGCCGGGGCGAACACCCCCACCCAGATGTCGATGGCATAGCCGGGCACGGTGGCCGCCAGCGGCGCCAGCGTGGGGAACGCCGGATGCGCCTGCCGGGACGTGACGGCCAGCGGCCGCACCTTGCCGCCGGACATCAGGGCGGCCATGGAGCTCTGGTTGCCGATCATCACGTCGATCTGCCCGCCCGCAAGGTCGGCCAGCGCGTTGGCCGCCCCCTTGTAGGGAACGTGCAGCAGCCTGATGTGCGCCGCATCGCCCAGCAGCTCCGTCGCCAGGTGCCCCACCGAGCCGACTCCGGCGCTGCCGTAGGTCAGGGTGCCCGGACTGGCCTGCGCGGCGGCCACCAGGTCGGCGGGCGACTTGAATGGCGCGGCCCCCGACACCGCCAGCACCAGGGGCCCCTGGGCCACCATGGCCACCGGCGCGAACGCGCCGACCGGATCGAAGGGCAGGCGCGGCTGGGTCGCCGCCGCGGTCAGGAAGGTGGAGGAGGTCAGCAGCAGCACCGAGCCATCCGCGGGCGACTTGGCCACCGCGTCGGCACCGATCACGCCGGCCGCGCCCGCCTTGTTCTCCACGATCACCGTCGTGTGCAGCCGCCTGGCGAGGGGCACGGCAATGGCGCGGGCGATCGCGTCGTTGCTGGCCCCCGCCGAGAAGGGCACGACGATCTTCACCAGCCTGGGCACGGCGGCCTGCTGGGCATGGGTTGGCGCGGCAGCGGCGCTCAGCAGGCCGGCGAGCAGCCCCAGGGAAGCAATCCAATGGCGCATGGCAAGTCCTTTTCTCGCGTTGCAATGGAATGGGCGGTCAGGCGGGGATGGGCAGGTCCAGCAGCGGCGCGTACTGCTGCGCGCCGAAGATGTCGCCGTCGCCCGCGCTGCCGCTGGGCCGCAGGCGGTAGATCGTGAATTTGATGGCGTAGCCGGGGTCGTATTCGACGAAGTCCGAGATCCGCTCCGGCGGGATGCGGAACAGCCCGGCCATGCCTTCGCGCGTCAGCACGCGGCTGCGCTTGACGCGCTCGTAGGTGGCGCCATCGCGGAAGATGATGTCGAAGGTGATCTTGTTGACGCCCGCGTTCTTGCTGCGGATGGTCTTGGCGAGTTCACTGAGTTTCTGCGTGGTCATGGAAGGTCTCCGAATCAGGCGCCGGCTTCGGTCATGTGGGTGGGGAACAGCTCCAGGCCGCTGTCCACGGCCACGGTGTGGTTCAGGGTCCAGCGGTAGGCAGCGCTGGCGTGCAGCACCTCGTCCAGGGGGAACGAGACCGAGCCGGCCGTGCCCTTCACGTCGGGCAGGCGCGCGTAGAACATCTGGCGCAGCCCGGTCAGGGTGACCTCCTCGGCCATCTCCCGCGTGGGCGCGACCCCCTGCACCATCACGCACAGCTCGTGGCCCGGCTGGTTGCGCGGCGGCTCCAGCTCGCCCATCACGCCGTCGCGGCCATAGACCTTGTAGTGCAGCTCGTAGCCGCCGTCGCCGAAGCGCGCGCGCACCTGCTCGCGCGCCCATTCGATCACCCGGTCCACGTGGGCGATGGTGTAGGGGTCGCGGATGCCGCACAGGCCCACGTAGCGCTCGCCCACCTTGCCCGAGCCTTCCAGCTTGACGCGGATCTTCTCGGACGGGACGAAGCGCGAGCCCGTGATGCGCGTCGTGCGCTCGTCGAACTGCTCGTAATGGCAATGGCGCATGTCCAGCCGCCCGCCCGCGAAGAATTCGTCGTAGGGGTTGGAGCGCTCGTACATCGCATGCCCGGCCACCGAGGCGATGGTGCAGCGCTGTGCCGGCAGCATGGCGGTCACCTTCACGTCGCCGTGGGAGATCTCGCCCATCACGGTCTCCTTGCCGCCGTAGGGCTCGGCGCAGAACGACGCGCACTCCAGCACCTTGCCCAGGTAGTAGGAATAGTCCGCAGGAAAGCCGTGGTGCAGCGCGGGCGCGGCGAACACCGCGGCATCGGAGCTGCGGCCGCCGATGATCACGTCGGCCCCCTGGCGCAGCAGCTCCATGTAGGGGTGCACGCCGGCCATGCCCACGATGCGGTCGGTCGCGTCGAGCTCGGACTCCGCCAGGTCGGCAAAGCCGTCCAGGCCCTGGACCACCTCGCCCGCGCGCATCTTGCGGCGCAGCAGCTCCTTGTCCACCTCGGAATAGAAGTAGCCGAGCTTGAATTTCTTCAGGCCATGCTTCTGCGCCAGCTCGCGGACGATGCGCACGTACAGGTCCACGCGGCTGTTCGATCCGGTGTCGCCGGCCGAGCCGATGATCATCGGCACGCCGATCCGGCGCGCGGCCAGCAGCATGGCCTCCAGGTCGTGGCGCTGCCAGGCCTCGGGGCTGGTCGAGGTGTCGGAGCCCAGGGGCACGGGCCCCACGTCGTCGCTGCCGGAGTCGGCGGCGATGTAGTCGGGCCCGGCCTGCACCCCGAGGTGAAAGCTCTCCGTGCGCAAGGGCGCAAAGCCCAGGTGGCCATTGGGGCAGATGATCTTCAAAGATTGCATGCGGTTTTCTCCTTGTGGCCGGCCCGCCGGATACCCCGGCGTCCGTGCGCAGAACCCATTGCATGCACCGTGCCAGTCAGGAACGCAGAAAAAACCCTTGTATTTCAGGCACTTGGAGATACCCTCCGATCGCCGCGAGCCATGCGCGCGCGGATTTCACGCATCATGCGCAAAATTCACGCAATCAAGGGGCCTGGTCCGCCCCATCCCTCGCCGGCGCCATTCCCAGCTTGATCATCTGGTGGCGCAAGGCGTGCCGCGAGAGCGCCAGGCGCTCGGCCGCGGCGCCCATGTGCCCCTGCGCGCGCGCCAGGGCCTGGTTTATCAAATCCCGCTGGAACCGCGCGGTGGCCTCCAGGTAGCCCTGCGCCGGCGCGCCGCCACCGGCCGCGGCCGGGCGCGCGGCCCGCGCCTCGCGCAGGATGCGCTGGGGCAGGTGCGGCGCCTCGACGCAGTCCCCGTCCTCCAGGATGCAGATGCGCTCCAGCAGGTTCTCCAGCTCGCGCACATTGCCCGGCCACTGGTAGGCGCGGAAGATCTGCTCCACCTCCGGCGAAAGCCTGCGCACCGTGCTGCCGTACACCGCGTTGTACTTGGCCAGGAAGCGGTCGGCCAGGATGAAGATGTCGTCGCCGCGTTCGCGCAGCGGCGGGATATTGATGGCGATCACCTGCAGCCGGTAGTACAGGTCGTCCCGGAACTTGCCGTCCTTGACCTCCGACAGCAGGATCCGGTTGGTCGCGGCGATGAAGCGCACGTCCACCGAGATCGGATGCACCGAGCCCAGGCGGCGGAAGCGCCGGGTATCCAGCAGGGTGAGGATCTTGGCCTGCATCACGGGATCGAGCTCGCGGATCTCGTCGAGGAACACCGTGCCCCCGTTGGCCGACTCGATCAGGCCTTCCTTCTTGCCCGCGGCCCCCGTGAACGCGCCCCGCTCGTAGCCGAACAGTTCCGACTCCAGCAGGTCCCCGGGAATGGCCGCGCAGTTGATGTCGATGAACTCCCGCTCGCAGCGCTCGGAGTGCCGGTGGAGCATGCGCGCCACCAGCCCCTTGCCCGTGCCGGTCTCGCCGTAGATGAGCACCGTGCTGGCCTTGCTGCGGGCCACGCGCAGCACCAGCTGGCGCAGGGCCGCGATGGAAGCATGCTCGCCGATCAGGTCCATGGCGGAAAACGTTGCGAGGGCAAGGCCCGGGGTGTCTATCTTAGATGGCGCCGATACACTCGATCCATGCAAATCTACATGGTGGGCGGCGCCGTGCGCGACCGGCTTCTGGGCCGCCCCGTCAATGACCACGACTGGGTCGTCGTGGGCGCCCGGCCCGAGGACATGGTGGCGCGCGGCTTCGTGCCCGTGGGGCGCGACTTCCCCGTGTTCCTGCACCCCGAGACGCACGAGGAGTACGCGCTGGCGCGCACCGAGCGCAAGAGCGGGCGCGGCTACCGCGGCTTCGTCGTGCAGGCCTCGCCCGACGTGACGCTGGAGGAAGACCTCTCGCGGCGCGATCTTACTATCAATGCAATAGCTTCCAGCGCAGACTGGACGGGCGCTGAAGGCCTATTTGACCCCTATGGCGGCGCGCGCGACCTGGAGCGGCGCGTGCTGCGCCACGTGACCGACGCCTTCCGCGAAGACCCCGTGCGCATCCTGCGCGTGGCGCGCTTCGCGGCGCGCTTCACCGACTTCACGGTCGCGCCCGAGACGATGGCGCTGATGCGCGAGATGGTGCAGGCCGGCGAGGCCGACCACCTCGTGGCCGAGCGCGTGTGGCAGGAGCTCTCGCGCGGGCTGATGGAAGAAAGGCCCTCGCGCATGTTCGACGTGCTGCGCGCCTGCGGCGCGCTGGCCGTGGTGCTGCCCGAGGTGGAGCGCCTGTGGGGCGTGCCCCAGCGCCCCGAGCACCACCCCGAGGTGGACACCGGCGTGCACCTGATGATGGTGCTGGACATGGCCGCGCGCCTCTCGGCGCCGCTGGCCGTGCGCTTCGCCTGCCTCACGCACGACCTGGGCAAGGGCACGACGCCGGCCGACATGCTGCCGCGCCACATCGGCCACGAGCAGCGCAGCGGCAAACTGCTCAAGGCCGTGGCCGAGCGCCTGCGCGTGCCCGTGGACTGCCGCGAGCTGGCCGACGTGGTGGCGCGCGAGCACGGCAACATCCACAGGAGCGGCGAGCTCGGCGCGGCCGCGCTGGTGCGCCTGCTGGAGCGCTGCGACGCGATCCGCAAGCCGGCGCGGCTGGACGAGATCCTGCTGGCCTGCGAGTGCGACGCGCGCGGGCGCCTGGGCTTCGAGGACGCGCCCTACCCGCAGCGCGCGCGCCTGAACGCGGCGCTGGCGGTGGTGCAGTCGGTCGCTACCAGTGTGATAGCTGCTCGCGCAGCATCCATGGGCGTTGCAGGCCAAAAAGTGGGTGAAATGATCCACGCCGCGCGCGTGCAGGCCGTGGCCGACTGGCTGGCCACATTAGCCGACTGAATTCACCCAGCGCGCGATGTCGGCCGCGCCCAGCGCGCCCGAGACGCGCGCCGCCTCCCGCCCGCCCTTGAACAGGATCATGGTCGGGATGCTGCGGATGCCGTAGCGCCCGGCGATCTGCGGATGCGCCTCGGTATCGAGCTTGGCCAGGCGCACATGGGGTTCGAGGGTACGCGCCGCCTGCGCGAAGGCCGGCGCCATCTGGCGGCACGGGCCGCACCAGGGCGCCCAGAAGTCCACCACCACGGGCACGTGGCTGCGCCCCACGTGCCGGTCGAACGTGGCGGCGTCCAGCGCCAGCGGCTCGCCCGTGAACAGCGGGCGGTGGCAGCTGCCGCAGTCGGGCGCGCTGCCCAGCTGCGCGGCCTGCACGCGGTTGGTGGTGTGGCAGTGGGGGCAGACGATGTGCAGTGCTTCGGTGGTCATGGGGGCCATCTGCGGGCCGGGGCGCGGATTTCAACGGGCGCCGCACCCGGACGGGCCCAGGGAGCAACAAACTGTGAACTACTGTTCTTTCCAGGCCCAATGCGCCGATGGCCTACAGCCCGCGCGCCCTGAAGTGGCTATGGTGACGGCGATGCCCACGCCCCCCCTGCCCACCGCGAACCACGCGCTGTTCCTCGACTTCGACGGCACCCTGGCCGACATCGCCGCGCAGCCCGGTGCCGTGCGGGTGCGGCCCGAGGTGATAGACAGCCTGCGAGAGCTGCACGCCGCGCTCGGCGGCGCGCTGGCCATCGCCACCGGCCGCACCGAGGCCGACATCGACCGCTTCCTGCACCCCCTGCGCCTGCCGCTGGCCTGCGAGCACGGCGCGCAGTACCGCCTGGGCCGCGGCCGCGCCGGCGGCGCGGTCGTGCTCGACCTGGCGCCGGTGCTGGGCGCCCTGCGCCCGCTCGTGGCCAGCCACCCAGAGCTGCTCGTGGAGGTCAAGAGCGCCGGCATCGCGCTGCACTACCGGCAGGCGCCGCACCTGGAGGCGCTGTGCCTGCAGGTGCTGGCGCAGGCCCTGCCCAGGGTGGACGGCGCGGAACTCATGCGCGGCAAGTGCGTGCTGGAGGTCAAGCCCGCCGGCCCGAGCAAGGGCCGCGCGATCGCGGACTTCATGCGCCAGGCGCCGTTCGCGGGCCGCGTGCCCCTGTTCATCGGCGACGACGTGACCGACGAGGCGGGCTTCGCCGCCGTGCAGTCGCTGGGCGGCCTGGGCGTGAAGGTGGGCGAAGGCCCCACGCAGGCGCGCGCGCGCCTGGGCTCGCCGGGCGAGGTTCGCGACTGGCTGCGCGCCGCCGCGCGGGCCCTGGCGCAGCCCGTGCCCGCGCTGGCCGGGGGATGACCTCCATGGGCGCCCCGCAGGCCGCGGCCGAGCCTTCGCTCGCGCTCGGCATGGTGGGCAACTGCGCCATCAGCGCGCTGGTCGATGCGCGCGCATGCATCGTCTGGTGCTGCATGCCGCGCTTCGACGGCGACCCGGTGTTCAACGCGCTGTTGCAGCCGGGCGACGAGGGCAGCCGCTTCGCCATCGCGCTGGAGGACTTCGCCGCGAGCGAGCAGTGGTACGAGCCGAACACCGCCGTGCTGCGCACGCGCCTGACCGACCTGCACGGCAACTGCCTGGAGGTGACGGACTTCGCGCCGCGCTTTCATGCGCGCTCGCGGCTCTTCCGCCCCAACATGCTGGTGCGCCGCGTGCGGCCCGTGCGCGGCGCACCGCGCATCCGCGTGCTGCTTCGCGTCCTCTACGACTGGGGCCAGACCCGGCCCACGATCACGCACGGCAGCAACCACGTGCGCTACGTGGGCAGCGCCTTCGCGCTGCGCCTGAACACCGACGCGCCGGTGACCTACGTGCTCTCGGGCCAGCCCTTCACGGCGCAGCGCGAGTACAACTTCCTGCTGGGCGCCGACGAAACGCTCGCCGAAGGCATAGGCGACACGGCGCGCCACTGCGAGCAGGAGACCACCGCGTACTGGAAACACTGGACGCAGCGCCTGCACCTGCCGCTCGAATGGCAGGACGCGGTGATCCGCGCGGCCATCACGCTCAAGATGTCGCTGTTCGAGGACACGGGCGCCATCGTCGCCGCGATGACCACGAGCATCCCCGAATCGGCCCGCAGCGGCCGCAACTGGGACTACCGCTACTGCTGGCTGCGCGATGCGTTCTTCGTCGTGCGCGCGCTCAACAGCCTGTCGGAAGTGGGCACGATGGAGGACTACCTGCGCTGGCTCGGCAACGTGGTCGCCAAGGCGGGCGAGGGGCACATCCAGCCGCTGTACGGCATAGGCCTGGAGCACGAGCTGCCCGAATCCATCGTGCCGCACATGGCGGGCTACCGCGGCATGGGCCCGGTGCGCGTGGGTAACCAGGCGACGGAGCATTTCCAGCACGACGTGTACGGCAACATCGTGCTCGGCGCCGCGCAGGCCTTCCACGACCGGCGCCTGCTGCACCCGGCGGGCAGCGCCGAGTTCGCGCGGCTGGAGAAGATCGGCCAGCTCGCCGTGCAGGTCTACGGCCAGCCCGACGCGGGCATGTGGGAGCTGCGCACCCGCGCGCGCGTGCACACCTCGTCGGCGCTCATGAGCTGGGCCGCGTGCGACCGGCTCGCAAAAATAGCCGCCGCGCTGGGCCTGCCCGAGCGCGCGCGCTACTGGCAGCTGCACGCGCAGCAGATGCAGGGCGAGATCCTGGAGCGCTCCTGGAGCCCCGCGCGCCAGGCGTTCGCCGAGAGCTTCGGCGGCAGCGAGCTGGACGCGAGCGTGCTGCTGATGGCCGAGGTGGGCCTGATCCACCCCGCCGACCCGCGCTTCGTGGGCACGCTCGACGCGATGGAGAAGACGCTGTGCGACGGCCCCTACATGCGCCGCTACGAGGCCGCCGACGACTTCGGCAGGCCCGAGACCTCGTTCAACATCTGCACCTTCTGGCGCATCGACGCGCTCGCGCGCACCGGCCGGGGCCAGCAGGCGCGCGAGATCTTCGAGGCCATGCTCGCCGTGCGCAACCCGCTGGGCCTGCTGTCGGAGGACACGCACGCCGCCACGGGCGAAATGTGGGGCAACTTCCCGCAGACGTACTCGATGGTCGGCGTCATCAACGCGGCCATGCGCCTGTCCGCCCCGTGGGACACGGTGATATGAGCCGCCTCGTCGTCGTCTCCAACCGCCTGGCCGATCCGCGCAAGCCCGCCGCCGGGGGGCTGGCCGTGGCGCTGGGCGACGCACTCGCGCGCACGGGCGGGCTCTGGTTCGGCTCCAGCGGCGCCACGGCCGCGGACCTCGCGCCCGGCGAGGGCCGCCTGCGCACGCGCCAGGCCGGCAAGGTGCTGCTGGCCAGCGTCGATCTCTGCGCCGAGGACCACGCCGCCTACTACCAGGGCTACGCCAACAGCGTGCTGTGGCCGGTGTTCCACTACCGGCTCGACCTGGCCCAGTTCGACCCCGCCTACCTCGCCGGCTACCGGCGCGTGAACCAGATGTTCGCGCGCAAGCTGCTGCCGCTGCTGCGCGATGACGACCTGATCTGGGTGCACGACTACCACCTGATCCCGCTGGCTGCCGAGCTGCGCGCGCTGGGCTGCCGCCAGCGCATCGGCTTCTTCCTGCACATCCCCGTGCCGCCGCCGCTCGTCATGGCCGCGCTGCCGCAGCACGAATGGCTGATGCGCTCGTTCTTCGCCTACGACCTCGTGGGCCTGCAGAGCGGGGCCGACGCGGACCACCTCACGCGCTGCATGGTCACCGAGGCCGGCGCGCAGGCACTCGGCGCGCAGCGCCTGCACGCCTACGGCGCCACGGTGCGCGTGGCGGCCTTTCCCATCGGCATCGACGTGCAGGAGTTCCAGGCCCTGGCCGCCGCGCCCGACGCGGTGCACACCTTCGAGGACCTGCGCGCCGAATACTCGCGCCGCCAGCTGCTGCTGGGCATCGACCGGCTGGACTACTCCAAGGGCATCCCGCAGCGCGTGCGGGCCTTCCGCCAGCTGCTGGAGCGCTACCCCGAGAACCGGAACAGCGCCACGCTGGTGATGATCGCCTCGCCCAGCCGCGACGACGTGCACGCCTACGCCGACCTGCGCCAGGAACTGGAGGGCCTGTGCGGCGCGATCAACGGCGACTACGGCACCCTGGACTGGATGCCGCTGCGCTACATCCACCGCACCGTGGCGCGCAGGCGCGTGCCCGGCCTGTGCCGCGCGGCGCGCGTGGGGCTGGTCACGCCGCTGCGCGACGGCATGAACCTCGTCGCCAAGGAATACGTGGCGGCGCAGGACGAGGCCGACCCCGGCGTGCTCGTGCTCTCGCGCTTCGCGGGCGCGGCCGAGCAGCTCGAAGAGGCGCTGCTCGTCAACCCCTACGACACGCAGGGCATGGCCGACGCCATCCAGGCCGCGCTGCACATGCCGCTGGCCGAACGCCGGTGGCGCCACCAGCGGCTGCTCGAACGCATACGCCGCCACGACGTGCACTGGTGGCGGCAGGGCTTTCTTCAGGCGCTGGAGGAATCGAGCAGCGCCAGCGCCGCGTAGTCGCCTACCCGCTCGCCCAGGCCCGCGCGCACCAGCTCCACCCCATCGGTCAGCACGGCGAAGTGGCGCGCCAGCTCCGCGCGCAGCAGCGGCAGCAGCAGCGCCTCGTGGTGCAGGAACACCGCGCCGCCGATGCTGATGCGCCGCAGGTCCAGCGTGGCCACCAGGTTGTAGAGCAGCCGCCCCATGAGCGTGCACAGCCCGCGCACCTGCGCGAGCGCCGCCGCGTCGCCGCGCGCGGCGGCTTCCAGCAGGGCCGGCGCCTGCAGCCCCAGCCGGCGCGGCAGCGCATTGCCCGCGACGAGCGATTCCACGTCGCCCCGGTTGCCGCAGCCGCACAGCGGGGGCTCGCCCGCCACATCGCCGACGAAGGAATGGCCCGCATGCCCCGCGTTGCCGTTCTTGCCGCGCAGCACGCGCCCGTCCACGCACAGGCCCACGCCGATGCCGGTGCTCCAGGTCACGTAGGCGCAGTCATCCACGCCGCGCAGCGCGCCCCAGCGGCGCTCGGCGGCCAGCGCGGCCACCGCGTCGTTGGCCACCTGCACGCGCCCCTCGCCCATCGCCCGCGCCAGCGGCGCCTCCAGCGGCACGCAGGTCCAATGGTTGCCCAGGCCCCGCGGCGCGCCCGCGAGGCCGCCGCAGATGTTGGGGTTGCTCACCTCCACCCGGCCCGCGCGGCGCACGAACGGCCCGCACGATGCGACGCCCACGGCCGCCACGTCGCCGCGCGCCAGGCCCTGCGCGGCGCAGGCCGCGTCCAGCAGGCGCAGCACCTGCCGCGCGAGCGCATCGGCCTCGCCGGTCTTGACGGTGGGCTCTCTCAGGCGCGCGAGCAGCGCGGGCGGTTCGCCGGAGCCGGACGGCGCGGCCAGGCACACGGCCACCTTGGTGCCGCCGATGTCCACGCCGGCCAGCATGGGCGGCGGCGGCAGGGGAAGGGATGGCTGCGACATGGCACCCCATCATGGCGCATGCGCCGCGTGCCCCGTGTAGGGCAAGGGCTTTTCAGAATTGATAGCTATCAGCGCTTGATGGACAAGCGCTGGAGCCCCAAAACACTCACAACCACTTCACCAGCATGCTCAGCAGGAAGCTCAGCAGCAGCGTGCTGGTCAGCGGAATGAACCAGTCGCGCCCGAACAACCGGAACTGGAAATCCCCCGGCAGCCGCCCCAGCCCCAGGCGCTTGAGCCAGGGCGTGATGCCGTTGATCAGCACCAGGGCGAGGAAGACGGCGATGACCCAACGCAGCATGCGTCAGCCGCCGTAGCTGGCGACCTCGATCAGGTTGCCGTCCGGGTCGCGGCAGTAGACCGAGGCCATGGGGCCGAGCGCGCCGGTGCGCTCCACCGGCCCCACCTCGGGCACCACGCCCACGGCCGCGAAATGCGCGAGCACCTCGTGCGCCGCCTGCCCGGTGACGAAGCACAGGTCGTCGCTGCCCGGCGTGGGGTTGGCGCCCGTGAACCAGGCCACGGCGTCCTCGCCCACGGGCCGCAGGTTGATCTTCTGGCGGCCGAACTTCATCGCCACGCGCGGGCCGGTGCGCGAGGCGAATTCCTCGCGCTCCATACCCAGCACGCGCGCGTACCAGGCGGCGCTGGCCTGCACGTCGGCGACGTTGAGGACGATGTGATCGAAACGGTCGATCTTCAGGGACATGGGGTCAGGCCTTTCTTGATGGGAGATCAGAGCCGGTGCGTGCGGTCGCCCTGCGCGAAGCCCATGGGCGTCCACGGCTCGCCCGGCCCGACGGCCAGCACCTTGAACAGCTCGCCCATCTCGTGCTCCAGCATCAATTTGCTCGCATTCGCGCGCTGGGCAAGCGGCAGGCGCTCCATCTCTTGTAGCAGGCCACAGTTCAGCAGAAAGCGTGCCTGGCTGGTGTAGCCCAGCACGTTGAGGCCCGCGTCCTGCGCCGCCAGGGCCATGGCGGTGAAGTTCACGTGGGCGGTGATGTCCTTGGCGCCCACGTCGGCCAGCGGGTCGTCGTCCGCGCGGTGGGCGCGGTGGCACATCACCGTGCCCATGTCGCGCTGGGGGTGGTAGTACTCGTCCTCGCCGAAGCCGTAGTCGATGAGGAAGGCCGCGCCGCGCGCGAGCCGCGCGGCCAGCGTGCGCATGAAGGCCTCGCCCTGGGGGTGGATCTCGGTCAGGTAGTCGTGCCCGCCGGCGATCTCCACCGGCGGGGCCAGCGGCGTGGGCCTGTCCACCCAGGCAAAGCCGCCGTCCGGCCCCAGGCCCACGCCGCGCTCGTGCCATTGGCCGGCGCTGCGATGCAGCAGCTGCACGGGCATGGCGTCCAGCACCTCGTTGCCCACGACCACGCCTTCGATGGCCTCGGGCAGCCGGTCGGCCCAGGCCACGCGGCCCTCGAACGCCGACAGCAGCGCCTGCTGGCGCGCGCGCAGGCTGCCCGACAGGTCCACGATGGTGTAGCGCCGCACGCGCTCGCCCAGGGCGCCCAGCAGCTGCGCGGCCAGGGCACCGCTGCCGGCGCCGAATTCCCAGACCTCGTCGGTGGCGGTGGCGTCCAGCGCCTCGCGCACCTGGCTGGCGAGCACGCGGCCGAACACGGGCGAGAGCTCGGGCGCGGTGACGAAGTCGCTGCCGCCCTGCGGCAGGGCGCCGAACTTTTGCAGGTCGTTGGCGTAGTAGCCCAGGCCGGGGGTGTACAGGGCCTGCTCCATGAAACGGTCGAAGCCCATCCAGCCGCCCTGCGCGGCGATGTCCTGGCGTATGCGCTCGCCCAGCAATTCGGTGAGGGTGGTCATAATTTGGGGTTTTGCGCGCGCCTGGTGTGCCGGTTTCATGAGCGATCTTCCCCACCCATTCCCCCTGCAGGCCCCATGCCGGCCTGCGCCGCCGGCGTGGCCGCTGCGGGCGCGCGGCATGGCGGGCATTGTATTTCCCGTGTTCAGCCAGGGAGCCGCCGCATGAAACCTGCCGACTGGGTGCTGGTCACCGGCGCCGCGCACCGCCTGGGCCGCGAGATCGCACTGGCCTTCGCCGCCGCGGGCTGGAACGTGCTGTGCCACTACCGCGCATCGCGCGCCGGCGCGCAGGAGACCCAGACCGCCGTGCAGGCCCTGGGGCGCGAATGCCTGCTGGTGCACGGCGACCTGGCGCAGCCCGATGCGGCCGGGCGGCTGCTGCAGCAGTGCCTGGCGCTGGCGGGCACGGCGCCGCGCTGCATCGTCAACAACGCCTCCATCTTCGAGGCCGACGATGCGCGCACCGCCAGCGCCGGCCTGCTGCTGCGCCACTTCCAGACCAACACGGCCACCCCCTTGCTGCTGGGCAATGCCCTGCACGGCTGGCTGCTGGCGCAGCAGGTGGCGGCACAGGGGCGCTACAGCGTGGTCCACGTGCTGGACCAGAAGGTGCACAACCTCAACCCCGACTATTTCTCCTACACCGTGAGCAAGCTGGCGCTGGAGCGCAGCGTGCAGTTGCAGGCCCAGGCGCTGGCGCCGCACGTGCGCGTGTGCGGGCTGTCGCCGGGGCTGATCTACCCGAGCGGCCCGCAGACGCAGGACAACTTCGACGCGGCCAGCCAGGTGAACCTGCTGCGCGCGCCGATTGCGCCGGCCGACGTGGCGCGCTGCGCCGTGTTCATCGCGGGCAACGCCAGCCTGAACGGTTGCACCCTGCAGGCCGACAACGGCCAGCACCTGGTGCCCCTGTCGCGCGACGTGATGTTTGCCATAACGGAAAATCCGCGCCCATGAACTCCATCCTGCTTGCCTTCGGCGCACTGGACGCGCGCCTGGCCACCGAGTGCCGCGCGCTGAGCCTGCGCCGCCACGAGGTGCCCGTGCGCATCGGCGTGCACGCCCACGAGCGCCAGGCCGCGCAGCGCATGTGGTTCGACGTGGACCTGTGCGTCAAGCTCGACCACGCGCCCGCCGCCCGGGACCACATCTCCCAGACCGTGGACTACGACTTCATCCGCGACGTCGTCGCTCGCGAGGTCGGCAGCCAGCACCACGAGCTGCAGGAAACCCTGTGCGACGCCATTGCCGCAGCCCTGCTGCAGCGCGGCGACGTGCACGCCGTGCGCGTGGCCACGCGCAAGCCCGACGTCTACCCCGACAGCGCATCCGTGGGGGTGGAGCGGGTATGCATCAAGCCCTGGTGAAACCGTGACCGAATCCTTCCATCCTCCCCGCCCTGGCGAAGGCCGGCAGGCGCTCACGCTCACCGGGCTGCGCTTCGATGCCAACCTGGGCATCCTCGACCATGAAAAGACCGCGCCCCAGCCGATCCAGGTGGACGCCGAGCTGAACCTGGGCCCGCAGCCCCTGGCGCCGCGCGACGACGACATCCGCCATGTGCTGGACTACCGCAAGGTGCGCCAGATCATCATCGACGAATGCACGGCCGAGCACGTGAACCTGCTGGAGAGCCTGATCGGCAAGCTGGCGCAGCGGCTCATGCAGCTGCCCGGCGTGCTGGGCGTGCGCGTGAAGATCGCCAAACTCGAAATCTTTGAAGACTGCGAAGTCGCCATTCGCGTCGAAACCGGACAGTGGTAACACCCCCATGAACACGACTGCAAACGCCGCCGACTGGATCGGCGAGGAACCCGCCACCGACAACCGCAAGATCGAGCGCGAGCAGATCAAGCTGGAAAAGCGCCTGTGCCGCGAGGTCGGCCGCGCCATCCTGGACTTCAACATGATCGAGGAGGGCGACCGCGTCATGGTCTGCATGTCCGGCGGCAAGGACAGCTACACGCTGCTGGACATCCTGCGCCGCCTGCAAAAGCGCGCCCCGGTCAAGTTCGACATCGTGGCCGTCAACCTGGACCAGAAGCAGCCCGGCTTTCCCGAGCACGTGCTGCCCGACTACTTCAAGAGCATCGGCGTGGAATACCACATCGAGAACCAGGACACCTACAGCGTCGTCAAGCGCGTGGTGCCCGAGGGCAAGACCACCTGCAGCCTGTGCTCGCGCCTGCGCCGCGCCATCCTCTACAAGGTGGCCGACGAGCTCAAGTGCACCAAGCTGGCCCTGGGCCACCACAGGGACGACATCGTCGCCACGCTCATGCTCAACATGTTCTACGGCGGGCGCATGAAGGGCATGCCCCCGAAGCTCGTGAGCGACGACGGCCGGCACGTGGTGATCCGGCCCCTGTGCTACGTGCCCGAGAAAGACACGGCGCGCTGGGCACAGTACCAGCAGTTCCCCATCATCCCCTGCAACCTGTGCGGCAGCCAGGACGGCCTGCAGCGCGTGGTGGTGGGCGAAATGCTGCGCGAATGGGACAGGAAGTTCCCCGGCCGCATCGAGAGCATGCTGCGCGCCATGGGCCACGTCGTCACCACGCACCTGATGGACCCGAAGCTGCACGACTTCAGGAATGCCAAGGCCACGGGCATCGCCGACCCCGATGGCGACACCGCGTTCGACCACGAGGAGTTCCCGGCCGCGCCCGGCCTGCCGGGCATGCAGGTGGTGCAGATCGGCTGAGACCCGCCGTACCATCGGGGTGCATGGGGCCAGCCGCCCCAAGGAGAGACCACCATGACCTTCATGCGCCACATCCTCGCCCTGTGCGCCGCGGCCGCGCTGCTGGCCGGCTGCGCCGGCCCGCGCCGGGTGGAAAGCGATGTCAGCAGCTTTTCCACCCTGACCGCACTGCCCAGCCCTCCCACCTACCGCATAGAGCGCCTGCCCTCGCAGCAGGCCCACGCCGCGGCCTTCGCCGCCATCGAGGCACAGGCCGAGGCGGCCCTGGCCAAGGTCGGCCTGCGGCGCGACGAAACCCGCCCGCGCCTCATCGCGCAGCTGGGCGCCGAGGGCGGCTATGCCATGCCGCGCAACTGGCCCTATTACGGCCCCGACCCGTACTACGGCCGCTGGGGCTGGGGCCTGGGCTACGGCGGGCGCTGGGGCTGGGGCATGAACTGGATGATGGACGCCCCGCCCACGCTGTACCACCGTAAGGTCAGCCTGGTGCTGCGCGACGCGGCGACGCAGCAGGTGGTGTACGAGACCTCGGCCACCTACGAGGACGTGTGGACCAGCGACCCCGCCATCTACGGCGTGCTGTTCGACCAGGCGCTCAGCGGCTTTCCGCAGCCGCCGCAGGGCCAGCGCAGCGTGCGCACCGAAGTCATGCCGGACACCGGCCGCCCCGCGCCGCCGCCCGCCCCCGCCGCGGCGCCGGGCGCCACGCGGTAGTTTGCAAACCGGCACATTCATGCGCGCCCGGCCGTGCTAACGTAGCCTTGGGTGCCCGCGCTGGTGCCGTGCCACTCAACCCTTGGAAGGAACCACCATGAAGAACATCGCCCTCTCCGGCCTGCTGCTGGCCTGCCTGTGCGGCCCGGGCGCCAGTGCACAGGCCGCTGGCCTGGGGGACGCCCTGCGCGGCCAGATCGGCGGCGCGGGCGGCGGCGCCGACATGTCCGCCCTGTCGGCCATGGGGCTGACCAGCTCGGGCACGGCCGGCAACGCCGCCGGCGTGATCACCTACTGCATGAAGAACAACTACCTGAACGCCGACAAGGCCGCCCAGGTGAAAAGCCAGCTGCTGGGCAAGATGGGCCTGGGCCCGAAGGAAGAGCCCAAGGACGAGGGCTACCTCGGCGGCCTGTCGGGCATGGTGACGGGCTCGGGCGGCCAGAGCTTCAACCTCGACAAGGTCAAGGGCGACCTGAAGAAAAAGGCCTGCGACTACGTGCTCGACAACGCCAAGTCGCTGCTCTGAACCCTGCCATGCAAGCCACCCGCATCATCGCCATACGCCACGGCGAGACCGCCTGGAACGTGGACACGCGCATCCAGGGCCACCTGGACATCCCGCTGAACGACACCGGCCTGTGGCAGGCGCGCCAGCTGGGCCAGGCACTGGCCGACGAGCCCGTGGCCGCCTTCTACAGCAGCGACCTGCTGCGCGCCTGGGCCACCGCCGAGGCCGTGGCCCGGGCCACGGGCGCGCCGCTCACCAGCGAGCGCGGCCTGCGCGAACGCAGCTTCGGCAGCTTCCAGGGCCGCACCTTCCAGCAGATCGAGAGCGAATCGCCCGAGCAGGCCCTGCGCTGGCGCAAGCGCGACCCGCACTTCGTGCCCGACGGCGGGGGCGAATCCCTCCTCATGCTGCGCGAGCGCATCGCCGCCACCGTCGATGCCATCGCCGCGCGCCACCCTGGCCAGCAGATCGTGCTGGTGGCGCACGGCGGCGTGATGGACGTGCTGTACCGCCTGGCCACGCGCCTGGACCTGCAGGCGCCGCGCACCTGGCAGCTGACCAACGCCGCCATCAACCGCCTGCTGTGGACCGGCGGCAACGGCCTGACCCTGGTGGGCTGGGCCGACACGCAGCACCTGGAACAGCACAGCCGCGATGAAATCCACTCCTGACGCTCTCGTCGGCCAGGACGTGGACGCCATCGACACCCCGGCCCTGGTCATCGACCTGGACGCCATGGAGCGCAACATCGCCCGCATGGCCGCATTCGCGCGCCGGCACGGCATGCGCTGGCGCCCGCACGCCAAGCTGCACAAGAGCGCCGCGCTGGCCCTGCTGCTGGAGCGCGCCGGCGCCTGCGGCCACTGCGTGCAAAAGCTCTCCGAGGCCGAAGCCCTGGCCGCCGGCGGCGGGCGCGACCTGTTCATCAGCAACGAGGTCATCGCGCCGCACAAGCTGCTGCGCGTGGCGCGCCTTGCCGCCCAACTGGCCGCAAGCGGCGGGCGCCTGGCGATCGCCGTGGACAGCCACGAGGGCATCACGCGCCTGGCGCAGGCCATGGCGGCCGCGGGCAGCGATGCGGGCATCCACGTCTTCGTGGAAATCGACGTGGGCCAGGGCCGCTGCGGCGTGCCGCCCGGCCCCGAGGCCGTCGCGCTGGCGCGGTCGACAGCCGCCCAGCCGCGCCTGCACTTCGCCGGCCTGCACGCCTACCACGGCCGGGCCCAGCACCTGCGCAGCGCGGCCGAGCGGCGCGCCGCCATTGCCGGCGCGGCAGCGGCCGCGGCGGGCACGCGTGCCCTCATCGAGGCCACGGGCCTGGGCGTGCCCCTGATCACCGGCGCCGGCACCGGCACCCTGGCGCACGAGGCCGCCAGCGGCGTGTACGGCGAACTGCAGGCCGGCTCGTTCCTGTTCATGGACGCGGACTACGCCGCCAACGAGCCCGACGCCGCCCAGCCCGCCTTCGAGCACGCGCTGTTCGTCAAGACCCAGGTCATCTCGGCCCGCGCCACGCACGCCGTCTGCGACGCGGGCCACAAGAGCCACGCCATCGACAGCGGCCTGCCGCTGGTGCACGGCCTGGCGCCCGGGCGCGCGCTGCGCTACGCCAACGGCGGCGACGAGCACGGCATCCTCTACGCCGAAGGCCCCCAGGCCCGGCTGCCCGCACCAGGCGACACGCTGTGGCTCATCCCCGGCCACTGCGACCCCACGGTGAACCTGCACGACCACCTGATCGGCGTGCGCGGCGGGCTGGAGCATGGCGTGGTGGAGCGCATCATCGCGGTGGATGCGCGCGGCGCACTGACGTAGACGCCAAGCAAGACATACGGGCACACTGTGCCCTAACAGGCCGTTGAAGTACCGCCGATGAACGCGAGTTTCGCCATGGAAGTTCGGCTCGGCAAGGTGATCCAGTGTTCAGGCATGACCCGAACGCGCCCGATGAGCTCTTTGTCAGCCATTGATGCGATAG